>JAJFLO010000232.1 GCA_021772675.1 Verrucomicrobiota bacterium
CGAAGGACTTACGCCGAGCTTATCTAGTACTGAAGAATTGACGGATGATGTTTTATCTCTACATTGCCAGAAGCGCGTGTTGTAATTGCACCTGACACGTCTTCGACACCGTTGGAAGAGAACGATTATTATTTTTGGTTATGCGCTTGAGCCAGAAAAAAGGAAATTGTTTCATAAAAGTTGGAACAAATTGATGGCGAGTCAATTTGTAACGCTATAGAGCAGCGTGTTAGGGAAGAGCAATTTAAGTTACTGGACATCCCTGCCAATATCCATCGGGCATTAGAATTGATAAAAAAGGATAATTTTGATTATGATGAAATCGAAAAAGAAATCATTTATAGTCCCTATTTAACTGGTGAGATTATTAAGTTAGCAAACTCGGCTTTATTTAGAGGATCAGCACCAGTGGCTAGTGTAAAACAAGCATTGCCAAGACTGGGAGAGAAACAAGTCTCGTGCTTGTTGTCTCTCGCGGCTACTCGTATGTATACGGATAGTATGAAGACATTGGAATAGATAACCGAAGATATTGTATCTCACTTACATGCCGCTGGCATTGTCGTCATCTTTCTAGCAAAGAAATACTATTCGAATCAAGATGATGCATTTACGGATATTTTCCGAATTCACCCGGATATTTTACATCAAAGGAAGTTCTGGACGAGGTTTTGCTGCCAATGCACGAATATATAGGTGGAATTATCGCGCATCATTGGAATTTGGAACACCAGTTTATTTACGCGATCGGATATCATCATGAATTAGATTTTGACTCTGCTAATCCTGAGGATTTCAAATTGCCCGCGCTAATCAATTTTATAGTGATGCCGTTGCTCGTATCTTAGGGAAAGGTCGGTGGATTGAAGATATTAATGTTTTTTTATTAAAATCTGCAGAAATCCTTGGTATTTCGAACGCTACGGAGCATGTTGATTATTTGAATAAAATACCGGAAATATTCGATGACAAATCAGAGGATCAATAAATTTTATTATGGGTGAAAAATTTTATCAAATATTAGTTGGTATCTTGGTCGTCGTGGTCATTTTTTCCTTGATTAAACCAGCCTCAAAAACACAGAATTATAATGTTAATGTCAGTACATCAACTTCTGCGGCCAATGGACTAGATTTACAAGCAGTTGGCGCTTTAATCAAAAAGACGAAGGATGCAGAAGATCTTGAAAAATTGATCAATGATAAAAATCAAGGAATTAATAATCTGGATTTAAATGAGGATGGAAATGTTGACTATATCAAGGTTACTGAATTCGGTGATGATAGTGCGAAAGGCTTTTCTTTAACCGTTGAGCCAGCAAAAGGCGAAGAACAGGAAGTTGCAACGATTCATTTGGAAAAGTCCACGAATGAGCAGGCAAGCGTTGAGGTTCGTGGGAACCAGAATATATATGGGGCGAATCATTACTATCATTCGTATCTCCCAATTGGTTCGCTATTATTATGGTCATACTTATGGCGGCCCCATCCTTTTTATGCCTCTCGCTGGGGATATGGGTATTATCCTTCTTATTATCGTTCATATCCTATTGTGAGTGCTAGTGCTTATACAAATCGAACGCGTACTGTAACTCAGAGATCAAATATGAAACCTGCAACGTCAAGTTCGATGAAATCAAATATAAAATCACCAAAGGCAGGTAAGACTGCGTCGAGTATTAAAGCACCGTTAAAAAATCCGTCAACATCACAAAAAAGTTTTCAGAAACGAAATCCGTCCAAATCAGTGAGAAAGGGTGGGTTTGGTCGCGGAAGTAGAACTGGATCTAAACCGTCAGTACGGTCGAGCAGTTTTGGTCGTAGTGGCGGATTTCGGGGAGGGAAATAGGCAAATAATGGATGAAATAATCAAAAAATTAGCGGATTGGGAACAGGTAAAAATTATACTTGATCCTCAAATTTGTCTATATTTATTCGCAATGCTGTTCGTTTTGTTTATCGGTAAAAAAGTTCATGATTTATGCACGCCTTATAATCTCAACGAACAGTTGGTTGGAGTAGATAATAAAGCTGTCGCCGTATCATTTTCCGGATATATATTGGCCCTTGCTTTAATTATGTCAGGCGTTCTATCCGGCGATTCAAGCATTACCACTTCTGACAATTTTCGAAGAGATGTATTTTTAGATTTAGTAAACACAGGTATCTGGAGTATCATTGGAATAATTCTATTACAATTTGGTCGGGTAATTAATGACAAAATTTTATTGAATAATTTTTGTAATAGTAAGGAATTGGTAACAGATCGAAACGTTGGTACCGGAGCGGTTGAATTTGGTACATTCGTTGGAACAGGGCTTATTATAAGAGCAGCAATAACTGGTGAAAATGAGGTCAGTTTATCGATTTCGGTCGCACTGACACTGTTATATTTTTTTGCTGGCCAGGTAGCATTTATACTATTTGGTAAGTTATATCAACGTATAAGCCGTTATGATCTTCATAAGGAGATTGAGAAAGACAATATCGCTGCCGGTGTCAGTTTTGGTTTAAGTCTAATTGCTATCGGCATTTTGCTATCGGGCTATATTATGAAATTTGATACGTTGGTCGGGATGTTTATATGGTTTGCGATAAGTGTGGCTGTGTTGTTAGCGTGTCGTTACATTATTGATAAAACTATACTACCTGGTCACCTCCTTGATGAAGAAATAAGTCAGGATCAAAACTGGGGTGCTGCTTTGATTGAAGGTGTGGCTGCAATAGGTATCGCATTGTTTTGTATCGCGATGATTTAGTGAGTTATTGAATTGTAATTTTTTATCCAAGAAGCTGATGAATTTACCTACGCAATGTTAATTTAGTTTCCTTTCTATTGGACTCTCTCTCTCTCTATATCAATCAAATCTAGAAGATTATATATATAAAGGAAAGCTTTCAAATATCATAGCCAGCTTTCTCGGTCACTGTTTTTCCATCTATCTAAATGCGAATTGAGTCCAAAGACTAAAACCAAAACAATCTTAAACAGACTTCCAGTTAGTTTTTATTCTTTGGGCCATGTCGTAGACATTGCTTTATACGTTTCATAAAAATGAATGGCAAATCCCCGAAAATATTGATAATCTTCAAAGATATAAGCCGCTTCATTGAGTACGTCTTCCAAATGTTCAATGGATCGACCGGCAAAGGTTATTTTCTCTAACATTATCTCAGTAGTATCGAATCCTATGGGATAAGATTCCTGATTTTCTGATGCAGATAGATTAAAGAAATCGACGCCATCGTATCTATCATCGGCACTAATTGTTTCAAGCACTGTTGATTTATATTTTTCCTTGTTTTTGATTAGTTCAGTTTGATTGAGACCAAATTGTTCATGCGCTTTAATTAATCCAGCATCAAATACATCACTATTTTCCAAATCCAACGGTTTTGCTAAACCGATTAGTTTTAATCGATCAGATTTTATTACTCGCACCGGGAAATTTTCAAACCGACTTGTTATTGGCATTTTCGATTCTTGATCACTGGCTGCCAATATAAAACTAACAGTCGTGGGCTTGTACCTAAATGTTTCGACACCGATATAGATTTGTTTACCAACTTTTTCGGCATAGTCTAATTCTCCAAGTCCATGTCGAATAATACCGTCTGCACCTCCTGCAAAGTTCCTATAGTCCATAATGCCAACATTATCGACGATATCAATAATGTGCTTTGATACATCCTGTACTTTTCCGTTAAATTCTAAGCTATAGGTTGGTGTTCCATCGTCATTGAAACTTTCATCAAACCAGAATGGAATGTCGACACCATAGACAATACTGCTTTTTCGCTTTTTCAAAAGAGTCATAACTTTTTCATTGAGCTCCAGGTATTGCTTCAGAATCTGTCGCGATGCTGGACCTTCGAACCCAAGCAACTGATAGGGTTCGTTATCTAAATGTATTCCGTAAAATTGTTCGTTTTCGGATGATTTTTTATTAAAATCAATTATTGCCCGAACCTGTGCCAATACCCTAGGGTGGTGTTCCCGAAGTACAAATTCAGGGTAACCGTCTAATGCGTGAATCAACATCTTTTTTGATGATGCTCGTTTTATAAATGAACGCAGATTCATTGACTGCTGGATTATGCATTGAACATCCTTTGTCAAATCATTCTCGAATTTATACGGAATTTGCAAAAATAATTCTGTGACTGCTTTAGTATCGCAAAAACTGAAAAAATTATCTTGATAATGCTTATCTTTTAATAGGGAATGTATATCCCATACCCACATTGCCTTGGCGGGTGGTTTTCGTTTTATTTTAGTTTTTGCAGTTTGTAGGGAAGTTGGAACACGTGTGTTTTGGGAGGATTTGAAATTAATATCATCGATATAAACCGTTCCCTGTCCTGCGATTGTGAAATTAAGAACCAAACATGATGCATGGGTATTATATAGGTTGAAGTCTTTGTAGGGAACGACGATCTCCTGCCAATCTGTTGTAATGCCGCTTGGAAGATAATTTGTTGCATACCCAGAACTTTTAGAATCTTCTCGTTGCAACCAAGAAGGATCTGCCATTTGAATTGAAAAATTTTCACCACCTTTTTGCCCTTTTACCCAGAAAGACAAATATCGATATTTTGAAATGTCCAGAAACTTATTTTTTAACGAAATATTTTCGTCATCAAACAGATGAAACCACACTCCGCAAAAACCATCATTTTGTTTGTCATATGCAATCTTCATAGATCGTCCGCTTTTTCCGCGGAATATCTTGTTTGTAAGATAAAGATCAACCGTCGATGAACGGGCCTTGAAATGATTATAGAACCCGTTCTGATCGGTGTGTATGCCTTTGTCAAAATTCCATATAGATAATAGATTTGAAATTGAATTACTTCCAGAGGGGCTGTTTGCAGTCGTGCGGTTTACAGACATAACGGCAAGTGTCATTGTTACAAGTGAAATGGGAAGAAACTTTTTACAGGTTTTCAAGGTAGAAATAGTGATCTATGGTTTATATTTTTTAATATCTAAGAACGCATTTAGCAAACACACCCCAATCATCTCTATGGATATGTGGATAATAGGCGTAATCAACGGATAGAGTTGGTTCGAATCGAACCCCCGCATCCGTTACCCATTGATCTTCTAATTTGAGTCCTGCATTGACTCTGCTGTACGAACTAAGCTGTTCATCAAACGTAATTTGTATGGGAAGTCCAAGCGTCAAATACTCGTGACCCGATTCAAAGTCATTTTCATAAAGATCATAAATAAAAAACCACGTCGGAGTAAATCCTATCTCATAGGCATTATAAGTGCCTTTTTTGAATGTGTCGGTATACCTTCGCTGGTATGCTTTTCCCTTAAAAAGAAGATCTAAATGCCCATTGACCAACCCTAACATTTCATAACTGATATGAGGCTCATATGTGTATTGAAATGTTTCCCGGTGGAATTCTCGTTCCGAACGTTTGAATCCAATTTCAATATGATCTGATCGCCTACCTCTGAAACGACTTGGATTTTCGGTTTCTTCAGGAGGTTTATAAAATGATAGGCGTAATGAAACACGCTGACTATTGAATGCATCGTCAATGACCGGATCTCTGCTTTCAGAACGATCAATGTCTGCCGATAAACTGCCCAATGTAAGTCTTAATGTATTAATATCGAAATAATGAATGAACTGCGCAGTTACATCCAAAACGTTAGCGATTTCTCTTGATACTTCATGGTTTGAAGGACTATCTGTCATTAATCGACGTTCAGAATACTCTGCTTCGAGTTTGAGATCGTTGTCATCAGAAAGTATATAGTTCTTACCGACTAATGCATATTTCCCTATGAAGTTCCCATCCCATCGTATTCGAGTATCTTCCGGATCGACATTAATTGTATTAATATATTTAGTTGCCCATGACAACCGAAAATATGGCAAGTCTTCATTGGCAAAACGGAGTAAAACGCTGCTTTCGTATTGAACTTCTTCCCGTCTGCGTGCCAGTTGTGTGGGGATTTTTTCACGGATACGTTCGTTTGCAGCAATTCGACTATTTTTTATTGCTGCACTCACCGCGGGATTTGGATCATTTATAATTTCATTATTTCTTCTATTTATTTGATTATTTGCTGATAGTTGTTGTTCAAACATCGCCAAAGGCTCTTCGCTATTCACGGATGGTTCAAGATATGAAACAGCTGCATCCCAATAGATTGAAAACGTTTTCGCCTCTATGACTGGAATGCCATCTTTACCATCACGATGATGTATTTTTATTGATCGGGCAAGGCTCTTCTTGAATTTATCATCATATGAGTCAGGTAGTTCCTTAAGCAGTTCTGATGACCGAGTATATTGGGTGGCCGCTTTTTCATATTGACCGCGGTATCCCATTAAAAAGTCACCGTAAATCCTAAAGGCGTGTGCATTTTTCGGATCTTCCGCAATTGCATCTTTAAATAATTTTAGAGCATATTTATGTTCCCCTTTATCCCGACAATCGCCGGCTCCTTTTAGCAGAAGATTTGAAATATCCCGTCGGGGACTTGCGATGTCTCGCTGTTTTTCTACGAGCTGAATTGTTTTGTTATACAAAATCTCACCCGGAGTGAGTGTTTCTTGATATAGATTATCAAATTCATTTTCATCTTTTAGTTTTTTCCTTGACGGAGTATTTACTTTTTTCATTATCAACCGGCGTTTTGATCGATCCGATGAGGAATTTGCATGATTTGAATCTGCAAATCGGTTATCCATCATGGAGGAATGATCACCAGTCATACCGATTTTTCGTCTTTCGCTGATTAACTCCTGCTTACTTTCATAAAGTAATTTTCTTAATTGCGTAATTTTTTGGGATAAATCATCGGATTTTTTATCCAGCGATACAATTCTTCGATTAATGGACCTCCGGTCTGCTTGAGTTGCTGCACTCCGTGATTTATCTATTTCGAAACTTATATCATTTAAAAGATTTACCAGTTTTTTGTTATAGTCAGCAGACGCCGTTTCATTTTTTTCAATGACACGTTCTAAACGTCTTATATTTCGTTTGATTTTACCTGGGCTTTCGTTATCCCTAATTTCAGCTTTGATGTTCTTATCGGGGGAACTATAAATTGATTTATCTAGTGGACTAACAATTTTTTTCGATGTTTGACTCTCTCGTATAATCCGTTTTGGCTTTGACGTCGATTTTTCATTAAAATCAGTTTGAGAATCAATTTTATCTGGTAATTTTACCGACGGTGCTTCTTGCATTTTTTGAGTATATTCGACGGGTCCTTCGACAATGATTTCTGGATCTTTTATGTATATCTTTTCAAGTTTATTGGTTGCGGATTGCGGTTTTAAGAATAGAATTTTTACAATTTGAATTTTATTCCAATCTTCATCTGAAAAGTTTGGGGAGTGTTTCGATGGTTTTGTTGGCCTCATTTGAGAAATTGGCAGTGAAATTATTTGCCATTGATCAATGATTTCAAAGGCCATATTATTATCAATCGAAATGTTAGCGTCATCATGGGTTGCAAATCCACCAAAAAACTTTGTTTCTGTTCCATGAGTCGTTTTTACCTTGATTCTGATTTCTTTTATATTGCGGCCATCAATGGGGCGTCTGAGCTCATACATGCCGCCAATTCCCCAATTTGAGCTATTCCAATCGACATCAACAACAATTTCACCATTGTTTTCGTCTATTCCAGAATCAAGCAATCCATAACCGAAAAAACGCCATCCACCTCTTTCTGAATCGTTCAACAATGGGATGCTATCCTCAGCATTTAAACCGGTTACAATCAGACAAAAGTTTACGACACAATATATAAATAATTTGATTTTTGGATTCATGGTTATACGAAAGTCCTAAAATAGTGTTGAATAAACATAGTATGTTGTTTAATTGCTTAGTTTTAATCATATAATGCATCGACGATGAAGGTGCGAAACTCTGATTAATGAGATCCAGACTGAAGATAATGTCATCACGCTAATTCTTTGTACGAAAATTTATTATCTTTTATATACCGACTGCTATCTGGCTTTCGACAGGTTTCTGTAAAATTTTTGCCTGGAATGACAAACGAATATCGAAAAACCCCCTGCTCACAGTATGACTCAGTCTCCACATGATATGATATAAATAATGTAACGTCCCCATAATACAATAATCCGATGTTGTTTTCAACCTAGTTTGATTTATTTCTATACATGGATTCATTCTATAATAGGTCTTTCCTATCTTCGAATTCTGATAAACACACCAAGAGAATAGGTAATCACTATTTAAAATTTTGAATGTTCTTGACTGAAAACAGCTTGTACAGTATGATATTGACTTTGTGAATCAATCATAAAAACAGAGACATCATACCCAATCTAGCTTAGTCTGTGCCTTCTGTAAATTTAATTGCACGAGGAAACATGACCTACGCCTTTGGGCCGCGATTGCCTGGCTGTTAGACTTTTGTTGTATCCGTGAACCGGCATCCTGGTCTTGGGTGGTAACCAGATACTTTGTTTGCTGAACTCAATTATTTTTAAAAATGCAAGAACTTCTTTCATTGTTATTACAAATAATAACTTTCAAATGTTTTCAACGAATTAATTAAACCTGGGAAATTGAATGGAGAAAATTCCGCCGTTAGTTGGTATTGATTGGGCTGTAATTGCTGTATTCTTTGTTGTGACGTTGGGTATTGGTTTGTACTTTTCCAAACGTGCGACCGGCAGCTTAACAGAATACTTTGTTGCTGGCAGGAAAATGACCTGGTGGTTGGCTGGCACTTCAATCGTCGCAACGTCTTTTGCTGCCGATACTCCCCTAGTAATTTCCGGTTGGATGAGAACGATTGGCCTAGAACGCAACTGGTTCTGGTGGGGTGGAATTATGGGTATGATGTTGTGTACATTTTTCTATGCCCGATTATGGAGGCGATCCAATCTCATTACCGATGTTGAATTTAATGAATTGCGATATTCAGGAAAACCGGCGGCGGGATTAAGAATTTTTCATGCATCTTATCGGTCAATAATTCAGAACACACTTACAATGGGCTGGGTTACGCTGGCAATGACAAAAATCATCGATGTTACGCTTGAAATTCCAACAATTGTTTTTCTAAAAGGGCAAACCCTTCCGGTGTTGGTCAAAAAGGGACTTGATGTCTTTGCCGTTTACGACATTGCAGCGATTACGCAATGGCCAGTTTTAGGTGATGCAATAATTCCTGCAAAAGCAACAGGTATTATCATTTGTTTAATCATCGCAGCATTTTACACCGCTATTTCAGGTCTTTGGGGGGTAATGGCCACAGATTTATTTCAGTTTACTTTTGCTATGACGGGAACAATCATTTTGATGGTAATTGTGTTTGTTGTCGCAGATGGGCCAAAAAATTTGATAGAAAAAGCCCATAAATCGGTTATGCAAGGTCGGGTCATTAATAAAACACCATTTGCTCGCGATCACGTGAGCCCTCAACAATTATATGAAAAAACTGGATATCAGTATAACCGGGTAAAACAGAAAGTTGAAAAGAAGGCTTCAATTAATACAGGGGAATCGTTGGAACACGTCATCGACAATAGCATAACCGTGGTTCAAAATATGGTTTTGAGGTCGTTTGATAATTCGGATAAAATTGATGATTTAATTTCTGACGGAATATTTAAAACTGGCAATCAGGATGATCCGCTTCTCTATTGGACGGCGGACAACTTAACGGAGTCTGAATTGATGTCAAAACTTTCACCTCCTTATCCCGAATCACTGCGGGAGGGCATTATTCAGCTTTGGAAAGACAGTTATACGATAGGTAAGACAAAATTTACGAGTTCACAATCCGTGAATCAAATTCTCGACTCAGGAATCTTAATGGAGGATACGGCGACTGATTACTATCGATTAAAATCCGTATCAATGTCTAATACGAAAATGTCCCAGATTTTGGATGAATCTGGACTAAAAGATCGAAGTGAAATGATGGCGGCGATGCGCAAGGACCGTGTTGTTTCAACCTATAAAATTACAAATTTTCTACCACCCTTTGATTTAAAAGGAGGAGGATTATTGGCGATATGGTCGCTGGTAGTTTTTCTTGGCTTGCAGTGGTGGGCTGGTGGTGAAGGAGGAGGTTTCTTAGCACAAAGATTATTTTCATGTAAGAACGAAAAACACTCGGTTCTCGCAATGTTATGGTTTAATGTTGCCAACTTTGTGCTGCGACCATGGCCATGGATTGTTGTCGGTATAGGCTCACTATTTCTTATTCCCGATGTCACAATTTATGGCAGCCATTATGATCAGGAACACGCCTATGTTATTATGCTGATGAAATACCTTCCCGTTGGGCTAAAAGGCATGATGGTCGCTGCGTTGATGGCAGCCTACATGTCTACGATTTCAACCCACGTAAATTTTGGAGCCTCTTACGTTGTGAATGACCTTTATAAGAGATTTATCGATAAAAATGGGAGCGAATCGAGGTACATTATGGTTTCACAAATTGTATCTATTTTCCTCGCAATACTAGCAGGACTATGCGCCTTTTTCATGAAAACGATTGATCAGGGATGGTTTCTCATGTTCGAATTGATGTCTGGTGTTGGTTTTGTCGTTTTGTTGCGTTGGTACTGGTGGAGAATAAGTGCATGGTCTGAGTTGGCCGCTATGTTTTCTTCATTGTTAATGTTTTTCCTCCTTAATCATACCCAATACTTTCACTTTATATTTATTAAATTAGACATTCCAATTTATTTTTTGGATGAATACCCAATTCGATTTACTATGAATTTGGTATGTACAACCCTTTTTTGGATAACAGTAACTATACTAACGCCACCTGAAAAAGAGGACCATTTGATCAAATTTTATAGGCGCGTTAGGCCGGCAGGTTGGTGGCAGCACATTGCGCTAAAAGCCGGTAATCCCAATCATCTGACTGTTGGCGTTGTCGAGTGGATTTGTTGGGGATTGGGCGTCACAGGGTTATTTTCCTTAATCGCATCTTTGGGAAAACTTTGTTTTGGTATGTATATGCAAAGTTGTTTATTTGCAATTTATGGAATTATCGTAACAGTCGTATTATTCTACCTAATTGAATCAATGGATTGGTCTGGCATGGAAGAAACAAGTCAATAAATAGTTATCTATTGAAATTGATTTGGAAATATTGCAATTGTTTCCTCTCATTGGAATATTTTACTTTCTGTAATTCATCCAACAATTACGTTACGGATTTGAGATTAGAATAAAATACTGAAATTTCACTTTGCCAATTAGGGATAGTTATATTATTTTACTCTCATTAAAATAGGTTAAGCATTTTAAGAGTATGTTTATTATCATAAGTGCATTATAGTTGATAATGTTAAATAAAAGTGAATACAAAAATAAGGAGAATGTGATGTACCTAACTTACTCGAAGTCAATAACTACTGCAATTTTAATAGCTCTTATATCCGTCGGTGTCTCTTACGGTGGTGATAATATTTCATTACTCAAGCCAGGGGCCAAAGGTGGATGGTTTGTATTTGGATATGGAGTCATGGATTCCGCTTCTGAGCCGGGGAATGCTGGCTTTTTAATTGATTTAGATTGGAGTAAATCTGTTTGGGGTGTCGGTGCAATGTTCAATATGGATGATCCCGTTAAAGGTAAAAAATTGAAAGCTGTTCGGGCCAAAATTAAAACATTGTCCGGAAGTAAAACTAAAGTATTTGCTGCGGTTGCAACTAAAGATGACGCGAATCTGGTGTATAACAAAAATAAATCTTTTGAAATAAGCGATGAGTGGCAGGTATTTACTTTTCCAGTCTCGGGAATGATTAAAAGTAAACCGGATATCACATCACGGTTGTTTACAGAAGATGATTGGAATAAAATACAGGTTGTAAAAATTCTTTTTACTAAGGCAACTTCCGGGGTTATGAAAGATAAAATTCTTGTTCAGGATCCTGAACTTGTTTTTGATTGAATCAATTTTTGTAGATTTGAGGATATTGTTTTTTAATGTTCCTGGATTTGTAAAAGGTAAATGGTTAAAAGAAATATCAAATAAATACGATCATTGTTCTTTTGGTATTACTTATTAAGAGGTATGTGCAAGTTATAAGTTCAAATATTCGGGTGCCTAAACTTCTGCAAATTTATGGTAGAATAAGACTAATGATTAGAGTCCGTATTCAAAATGTGAGTGGCAAATAGTAAATCGGCCATTCCTGGCTGAATCATATGTGAGCAGTCAGGAATGACCGCGTTACTTTGACCTCAACCTCAAGCATCCCCGGAACCACTCACATTTTGAATACGGACTCAATGGTCAAGCCTCTTGCAATGTGATTTGCAAGAGGCTTTTTATTCAGGAATTATCTAAAATTTGTTCTAACCTGATTAATTCTGCGATTCGTCGCGAGAGCACTTAACTCGCTCATAATAAATTGATTAGAGAAAATTTAACAGTGAAAGTGAATTTTTCATTCGCTGAGATGTAAAATTGAGTTATTCGGCTTATTTGAGCAGAAATTAGGGCTCGCAGAAGAATACTGATGAATTATTCAGGCTAAGGGAATGTATCAATTTCTTTTATTGTAGAAAGAAACTCCGATGCAATACGTAATATAGTTGCCAGGCAATTTATTCGGTTGCCAAAGGTAATTTGTCCTGTATGATGATTTATCGGGCAAGAATGTTGTAAAAATCTAGTTTTCTACGGATATTTGGATAAGATTTACCTATTGTGTGGGATTGCTCTATAGATAACGAACCAACGCATTGCATTCAGAATAGCTAATCCACTTCTGTAGATATTAGAATCAGTTCTCAAAAAGATGTAAAATAAGAATAAAATATTCACGTAATTACTTTGTTAAGGTACAATGAATAAAGCGTCGTTAATTATATCTATAATATGCTCTTTAGCTTTAATTAGCATAATGTTCACCGCCAATCAATGTGATGCGCAGACAGCGGGTGAATTTGATGATCCATTTAGCGCAAATTCCGCGTCGACGCCATCTTCCGCGCCTGTCATGGCAATTTCAAACAATGGCAGTGATACGATTTACCATCTCGCCTATTATAGCAAAATGACGATACCCGGAACCACCACTGCAAATGGTCAAGTGTTTTATCTAAGGAGTACTCTTAATGGCGCGTTGGGGACTTGGTCAACACCAATACCGGTTAGCACTGGAATTTCAGTTGGAATTGATGACAATCCACCGGTTGCCGATGTCGCGATTGCAGCACAAGGCGATAACGTTATTATTGTTTGGCAGCAGCAGCAGAAAATTTTTGCTGCCCTAAGTGAAACCGGAGGAAAAGATATAAACGGAGGAGATCCGTTTCAATCGCCATATGAAATTTCAAGCGGTAATCTTGGGACGGGCGGATTCAGACGACTGCCAGATATTACGTTTGATGATAATGGACGTCTACATCTTGTTTGGATGCAGAGGATTGTAGAAAATGGAAATATTACGATCGAGTATACAACGAGTGCAACAGGCCAAAACGGGGCTTGGGAAATCGGAGCGTTAAGGACGCGAACCGTTGTCACCCATATCGGATTACGTCCCTCTATTGCTGTTGACAATGACCAGATAATCCTGGCGTGTCATAAAGTTGCCATCATAAGTCAGACTGCATTTCATCGCATTGAAATTCATCGAAAAAGTATTTCCCCATCCGTCGTTAATTGGACCCTGGCGCACACATTTCCCACTTCTACATTGAATGGTACCACGGATGCATATATGAATTTAGCTGTAGATAATAGCGGAGATCTTCATTTGATCTATACGAATAATTTGAGCTCTGGCCCCAATGTAGTAAATCAGAATCCAATTCTTGTAACCCAATCCGACAATGAAGGAATGTCATGGTCTTCTCCTCATACTCAAATTGGTACTGGCTATATGCCTGATTTAGCGGCTGATGGAAATGATGACCTGCACGCAGTGTGGTACAGCGCCGATTCTGGTGGAGATGCAGGGAATATTAATCACAGTATCCGACCTGCTTCAGGTGCTGACGCCGGCGTATGGGGGCAACCGGTTCAAAGAAACAGTGCACCAGCACAGCGTATTCATTCTAATCCCGATAGTCCAGGCTGGGGATCCTTAGATTTTTTATTAGGGGTTCCCGGCGTGGTGTCTCGCGGTGATGATACAACGATTTTTTGGGTTGATGATACATCTCAGATCCAGTTAACAAAGAACAATATAACCGACATACCCATAGTAGATTTATCTGGATTTAATGTACTGGTTCCTGACGGTCCTTTTTCAAATGCGACATTTGCAGTTGAGATTACCGCAGTTGCTGTTGGGGGGGGGGAGTTCAATCAGGATGGTAATTTTGGTGCTGTTGCCATCACGGCTGATGTCGGAACGTTTACACCGAACAAAGGCAGCATTAACATGACGACCAGTCCTATGGTGGTGTATGGATTTATGGATATATCCGGCACTAATCAACTGACTGTTGAATCGTCCGTGGATACTCAGATAACGGGAAAAAGTAACGATTTCACCGTGAATAATACTTTGCCGGCTTTAACTGAGTTGGAATTTATAGCGAGTCAGCAGGATGATTCAGATTTGATTATTACCGAGTTTAATGAAGATAATCCCAGTTCTGCTGCACATATTTATGCAAACGCGCTGGCCGTAATCGCATTTACACATAATGATGTTTTTCTAAATGACGCCAATTCATCATTGTTCGTTTTAAATGATAACATTGGCAATCTGAATCTTCCCAATAATGAAATTAATGATCCTCCATCATTTATTGCTGGACCTGATATACTTGTTTCTATTAACTCGGAGAAACATATGGTTTATAAATGGGCAACTGATATTTCAGTTGGAGATAGATTTGAAGAGCCAAGTCAGTCATTAATGCAATTTAATATCATTGACGTATCTAATGATATTTTTTCTGAAGCACCTACAATTGATATGGAAGGAACATTACGGTTTACTCCCAATGAAATCGGTAGTTCTATTATTACGGTTACAGTAACTGATGACGGTGGAATTATAGATGATGGTCAAGATACGAGTGATCCTATAACATTTTCAATAACAAATGCTGTTGATTTTGCAACCGCTGATTGGGCGATGAACGAGAGTAATGGCAGCTCGGTAGCGGATCATTCCACTCAAATGAATGATGGAACGGCTTCCGGGTCCCCTATTGTAAATGGACAATTTGGTAATGCAAGAGAATTTGACGGAGTTGATGTGATAACTATTGATAATGGCAGCAGCGTCATTACAGATATGAATGACGATCTTACCTTAGTTGCCTGGATTAAAATAGATCCGTCCCCGGGGACGGGGTTTCAGCATATAGTAGGTAAATCAGACTTTTCAACAAGTGGTACTTTTGCTTTAATACTCAGGGATAGTAAACCGATCTTTTATGTTAATGGAAACGAAATGGATAAGTTTATATTGGGAAATTTAATTTCTTCAGGAGAATGGGTTTATCTGGCCGGAGTGTATGATCAAAATGCGGATACGATTTCGCTCTACAAAAATGGAATTCTCGACAATATACCCAATAATCCTCGAACTGATGTTACGAATACACTAAATATTGACAACTCTGTTCCTTTTACAATTGGTGGCGATGGGGGCTCTGGATCAACTCAGACTTTTAAAGGTGCGATTGATGAGGTAAAGGTATTCTCGCAGGCTTTGACGGAAGGCGAAATCAACGAACTGATGAATAATGTGATCCCTGTAAATCACGATTTTAAACTGCTTAGCGGACAAACTGTTGATAGTGATGAAGATGGTTTTATAGATGCCGTGAAACTCGTATTTAGCCCGGCAATAGATGAGAGTACCGCAGATATTAAGGATTTTGAAATAAAAATCAACGGCACAATGATCAGTAATCTCAATTTTGCCGGAGTCGGTGATAGTTTCCCATTTAATGACGATGATAATATTCTATTTATCATGATTGACGATGGGATTTTTGCGACAGACGTCCAACCCAAAGTAATGTATACTCGACCGACTGACAATCCGCTACTTAGTCATTTTGGTGATGCTTTGGAATCAACCGGTGAAATTAGCGTAGGAGATGGAGCTGCGCCCATATTAAAAAATGTTAGTGATTGGGAATTAAACATCAATAATGGCACGTTGACGTTAAAATTAAATGAAGCTGTAGACCTTCTTTCATTTGCAGCCCGGGGAGTCACACTGCAGAACGCAATGACAGCATCAGTTAGTTATACTCTATCTGGTGGGAAGATTAGCTCTGGTGCTGATGCAAGTGAAAAGTCCATTGTCATTGAACTTTCAAGTTTCGACCTTAATACACTCAAGGCAGCTCCGAATTTAGTGAGTGCTGATTCTGATTCCTTTATTACTATTAGTTCCGCATTTATCAAGGATTTGGCGGGAAATTCAGTTGCACCAATTAAAAATGGAGATGCGTTGAGTATTGGTTCGTCGAATTTTGTTGATGATAATACTTCACCCGTAATGGATCAATGGGCAATTGATCTAACGACCAATCCCAATCGCCTTTTTCTTCATTTTACTGAAGCTGTTAATGCTTCAAGTTTAGATGTTTCTGGAATTACTATTCAGGACGGACCAACTGCAAATTCATCAACTACTCTCCAAACCAGCATCGGTTCTGATATAGATAGCGAAATTATTGTGATAGCTCTGTCACCAGGTGATCTAAGTAGATTAGCCGCAAATAATGGCCTTTTTATGAATCTTGATGAATCATTTTTAACAATTGATTCAACATCCATTGAAGATTTAGCCGCTAATCCAAATGCTGTACAACCAATTGTCAATGGTCAGGCGCTTAAGGTCTCTGACTTTAAAAGTGATTCACAGGGGGTGAGTTTATTGGACAAAGCCAGGGATATTCTGGCTCGTCTGGAGACGCTGCAGTTAACCGGCGGAACAGGGACTTGCGATAACGATGGATCAGACCCTTGCGCTAACGCTGAATCGGGGGCATGTAATAATGGAGGATTGTATGATGCTTATATCGTTAATGCTGGCAATCCAACGCCAACTGCTGATCCCAAGGTTACGACAGGAAACAATGCCTGGCTCTTAATGGCGATTAATTACTATACTATTTTTTCCGGAGACACTGACTTTGTACCGATGGCTGTAAAGTTAGGTAAAATGTTGCAGTCCAGACAAATTGTTGACACGGGTTCGAGTCGTTTTGGCGGTATTTTTTCTCGTTCAAACCTCTGCACAACCTTTGTCACAGAACATCAGGCAGAAGCTTATTCAGGTTTGTTTTTCCTGGCACAAATGGCTGGAGTATCCGAGACTGATGCAAACAGTTTTACAGATAGTGCTGCGAATATTAAAGAATTTATTGGTGCAAATCTATATAATTCTACCTTTAACCGATTTGAGGTGAGCAGTTCTGATAATTCCAATACATCTCTGGACGCACAAACATCCACTTTTTTGGCACTTCCAGGAAAAACTATTAGCGATGGTGCTAATGAGATTGAAGTTGCCTCAGCACTTAATTATGTTTTTGACAACGACAATTTATTTCGGGGGCAGGGGGAGGAGTATTTCGACCGGCGTATTTTTGGCGTCAAATTTAGAGAGGATGATCCTGATTTTAGTAGTGGCAAGGTTCAGCATGTCTGGATTGAAGGAAGTGGACAAATGGCTCTAGCCCTTGGTGTTTTGGACAATTTGGGATCGTCCGATGATATTGATAGGGCAAACAGAATCAATCTCATTACAAATATTGAGAAAGTTCGTCATCCCTCAGGCGGGTATCCAACGTTTCTGGGGGAACAATTTGATGGTAACGCGGTCGTGGGGGCTGATGAAATCAATGTTGTGCCAGCGGCATGGTCGTATTTCAATAAGGTGAATCCGATATTAAACCCGTACAATCCTAATACGGTAATCCTAGTCACACAAGATGCGGTTTTTAAGCCGGCGGATGGAAGTTCTCAGGTCACCATCACCGCAACATTAAAAAGAGCGGGAGATGTATCTAATCAAGATATCATATTTGAATTGGTTGCCGGTAATGGTCAATTGAATCCGGCTATGGCCAAGACCAATGAAAATGGCAGAGCAACAGCGTTTTATACCGTTGGTAATTCAATGGATATTGCAGAGGTGAGAGTCAAAATATTAGGACAATAAAATTTAAATTCATTAAATATAATAAATTATAAGGAGGTTTGGTTAGCAAAGGTATTAGTATTGGTTTATTCCGAGTTTTTAAATAAAAATAATAATGAAAGGAGATTCTAACACATGAAAGCAATTAATATAAAATTAATGATAGGAATTTTACTTGGATTTATCTCGTCAGTAAATAGTTTTGCGCAAAATGATACTGCAGTTGTATTTACTGGTAAAATATTTATACTTCAGGATTTCGTTGAAAATTTTGAACATGGTCTGAATGCAGGCGGTAATATCATACCTTTTGGCGCTGACCATGAATTTGGTGGCCTTGAAGATGGTATTATTGGAGTGGATGGTTCTAATAACAATCTCTTTGACACAGATGTTCTACAAGGTGGTAACTTTACCTATAAATTGGAGACAACGGATACTGGATTCACCGATTTATTTAGTGCCATCGGTATCAGTAAAACGTTTGCCCCATCAACAGATTCGAGTAACAATGTCACGCGCTCAATTGATGCCAGCGCATTTAACAGTATCTCATATTGGGTGCGTGGAATGAGTGACAATCCATCTACTACAGGCGTTGATGAAGAGGATACGGACTCGAAGTTTGTCATTGAATTTATCATTGACCAAGGAGGAGATTTCCGAAGGGACGCTAATGGCCAAGCAATTGATGAAAATGGGAGTATACTCAGCCAGGCGCAACAGACAAACGAAAAAAGGTTGCCGGGAAGTACATGGACACAAATGCCACGGGTTTCAGCCAGTCCGACCTTCGCAAGGATAGTAGCTTTGCTGGATGAAAGTCAATTTACTCGCACGATATTTAAGAATCCAAATGACGGCAATGGAAATTGTGTTAATACAGATGGTGTATGTGATTTTGCAGATGATGTCTTTGATGATAAGGATCTAGCAAATATAACTGCTGTGAATATTGTATTCACTCCAACATCGGAAACTGGTAAAAAAAGAACTTTTTATATTGATGATATTAACTTCTTTAATAATCCAAGAATACTAACAGTAACACAGGATGCTGTTTTTAGCCCGGCGGACAATTCCTCGTCTATTGTTGTTACGGCAACCGTAAAAGATAATGGTAATGTTCCTACCGAAAATGTTAATTTGGTTTTTGAGGTAATTCATGAAGACAACAGTTCACAAACATTTCCAAAAACAATCTTAGCAAACGATACTGGGCAGACGTTTATTACCTATTCAGTCACTGACCTTGCGGAGATCGTTGAGATACGAGTTAAAGAAGACACGACTCAGTAAAAATTAAATGTCATTGTTAGTTTAAGCCGGGAGGTCTCATTGCCTCCCGGTGATAATAATGATAACCGAACCGAGTAATAAAAACGTTATAATAGATTTTTTTTAACCTAATATATTTCTATTGAATTAACACGAATCTTATCCGAGGAATTTTGTCGGATATAACGTATTGAAACGAAATTATTTCCAATTAATATGCATAACCTATCCAATCTTCATTATGCCTTTCTGAAAACATTCTTTTTACAAGTGATACTTGTTCTTTCGATGTATCAGACACTGGGATATTCACGGAATACAAGTTCTGACGGGAGTGAACAGGTCATTTATATTCTTCAGGATGTAGTAGATAATTTTGAACATGGTCTCTTTGCGGGTGGAAAGTATGTCGATAACGGCAGTGATAATGGTGGTTTTTCCATTGTTCAGGATCAGGTGCATACTGGGATTTACGCATTGCTGTTTGAAACCGATGAAGATGGGTTTTCCGGGCCGAATATAGAGCCTGAAGACAATTTTATTTCCGTGACAAAAACATTTTCTATTCCAATTGATGCCAGCTCGTTTTCTCATATTGCATACTGGATAAAAAGTAATAACAATGATCCGGACCGTTTTGTCCGAATGCAGATCGTTACAAATGAGAATCAGTCCTGGTTTCAAATGTCTAAAATAATATTAAGCGACGTTAATAAGGCTGAATTTACTCGAGTCAGGCTTCCTCTCAGCGGCTCGGGATTTTTCATGCCGGCGGGAGCAACACTGAGTGATTTTGCAAATATCACTAGTATTACATTTTTTTTGGTTAGAGACAATAATGTTATAGATTCAGATAAACGCAGCATTTACCTTGATGATATTCAATTCTTAAATGAACCTTACCGGTTGTCCGTCAAATCAAATCCTGAAATTGGTGTAAATGTTGAAACGATTACAGCGGGAAATTCAACTGTTTCAAATCAAACAACAAATTTTGAGATTTCGGATTTGGATGATGGAGCACTCGTCTCACTTGAGGCCGAAGCGGTTAAGAACGTATCGGGTAATGACTATGAATTTTCACATTGGAATATTAACAACGAAAATCAGGGATTTGGGAACAACCCCGTTTCTGTTACGATGTATGAAAACACTAACGCAATTGCTGAATATCAATTAAATCAGTTTTCTTTGACGGTAAATACCGAAACTGAAAACAGTGTTCCAATAAATGATATATCGATTGACGGAAGTTTAGGCGAAATTAAAACTCCGTTTACTACTTCGGTCAGGCAAAATAATCTCATGGAATTATTCGCCGAAGAAGAGCGTACTATTGGCGGCGAAACATTTCACTTTAAGCAATGGAAAATTAATGGCCAGAATCGCGAAGTGCGACAACGTTCAGTTTCGTTTAATCTAATTGAGGATACAACTGCAATCGCCATTTATAGCGAAGGAGATTTACTTTTAACCGTAAGTTCGATATCAACATCCGGCGTCACGATTGATGGAACGAATGGAGGAACAACGGATTTTATATCAACATTTAATAACAATGACAACGTTCAGTTAACTGCCCCGTCAAGTTTTACAACTGGCTCAAGTACCAGTCAATTCAAAAATTGGATTTTGATAAAAGGAAATAATTCCCCCGAGAAAAAAGAGGTTGCAACCCTGAACTTTAATATATCCGCTGATTCAGAGGCAATTGCTGTTTATGAACCCACACTTGAGACATTGGCTGGATGGAATCTTGTGTCCATACCAACTGAATTAAATACACAAGCAAACACTGCCATTACCAGCCTGTCTTCGATTTATTGGGAATGGATTAATAATAGTTTCTTTTTAGCTGAAGAAATAAAACCTGGTGTGGGATATTGGTTCTTCTCGAAAAGTTTTAGTCTTACATCAATATCCGGTACCACTCCAGGCACAAAATCACGAACACTGTTTTCTGGATGGAATTTAATTGGAGTTATTGGGAGTCAACCGATAAACAAGCCTGTAAATTCAACTATTCAGGGGAAAATATGGACTTGGGATAACAAACAAAAAAGATATCTCTCAATAGAAGATAATTTTCAGCCCTTGCATAAAAAGAACAAAATGTTTCCGGGGCATGGGTATTGGATCTACCTAGATTCAGTATCAGAGATTACCTTAGGATCAGAGTAGTTCCTGCGCATTATGCTTAACCCGCGTTATTTTTACTCGATTATGTATTCAAAGTGTGCGCAACGATTATTTTCCCAGCTCCTATTGTTAATCCTACTTGACTAGGGGAATTGATTAAGATTAAGATCAGGAAAGTTACACTCACACTTTGGATAAATGCTCAATGCATTTACAGACATCATTGCTCTATTTATGTGTTGAATTGCCGATGTTTTGGAATTCAAACTCTTGATACGGTGAGGTCAGTTTAGGTTACTAATTAAATTTTATAGGTAGTGTATCCTAGATTATTGTCATTGTAATACAAAAGCCCTGGTGAAGCCGGTTAATTTATTAAAACCGTGACTGATTGTATGGAAAGAAGTGTGAGCGATCGAAGTTTTGTGTTAAAGACTGATGTCGGATGTGTTAGTCTTCTTTAACAGCGAATCTTGTACGCGGAGTGTGGCTAGTTTGTAGTTGTCCCGTCTTCAGGCTGAAGTATTTAGTTGAGCTTTAGCGATGCTATGGCGGAATGCCCTTGCTAAAGTGTCGTTCAGACCTCCGTCTGAAAGCAGAACTACGAACAAGCTATTTTTTGTCACTTACGAAATGAAGACACACTCTTTTAACTCATCCCATATATGAACTATCTCAGGAAGAACGTTGAATGAAATTCACATGCAGTAAATCCGACCTTAACGGCAGCATCCCCATTCCCGGTTCAAAATCGCACACAATCCGTGGCGTTTTACTTGCATCTCTCACAAATGGAACCAGTAAACTTCTTAACCCGTTAATGTCTTCTGATACGGAGGCTGCAATTGAGGTTTACAAGCAATTCGGCGCTGAATTCCAGATTAAAGAAGATTACTGGACGATAAAAGGTTTCGGAAATCAAATGCGAGTTCCGCGCGATGTTCTTGACGTGAGAAATTCCGGGACTACTATGCGTGTCGCCTTGGGGACTTCTTCGTTATTGGCAAAAGGCCAAGTCGTACTGACTGGCGACAAACAAATTCAAAAAAGACCATGTGGC
The DNA here is from genome assembly GCA_021772675.1 of Verrucomicrobiota bacterium. GTDB lineage: Bacteria > Verrucomicrobiota > Lentisphaeria > JABSQK01 > JAJFLO01 > JAJFLO01. The sequence continues at coordinate 22,602 of JAJFLO010000232.1, forward strand.
CCTCTAATTAAATCACTAAATGAACTGGGTGCCAATATAGAATCTCAACACCAGTTTGGGTATGCTCCCTTTACTGTTAAAGGAACACTTAAAGGAGGCCATTCGAAAATCGAAGCAAAAACCAGCCAGTATTTAACCAGTTTGTTGCTGGTGTGTCCTTTAGCAGAAAAAGATACACAGTTAGACGTTCCTCTTTTATTTGAAAAACCGTACGTAAAAATGACATTGGATTGGTTGCATTCTTTAGGGGTAACCATTGAATATGATAGGTTCGATCATTTTTTTATCCCCGGAAATCAGATTATACATCCATTTACAAAAACAATACCCGCAGACTTTTCTTCAGCGACATTTTTTTTAGTTGCAGGTGCATTAAATGGAAATTCAATAACATGTACCGGGTTAGACATGGACGATTCCCAAAGCGATAAAATGGTCATTGATTTCTTAATAGAAATGGGTGCTCATATACAGTTAAGTGATCAATCTATTACGGTGAACGGCGGCGATTTGACAGGCATAGATATCGATATGAATGATTGCCCAGATGCATTGCCCATGATGGCTGTAGCAGGGTGTTTCGCGGAAGGGACCACCCGCTTATTAAATGTACCCCATGCCAGGATGAAAGAAACCGATAGAATTGCAGTCATGGCAACGGAGTTGACCAAACTGGGCGCAAAAATAGAAGAATTGCCGGATGGATTAATTATTCATCAAAGTGAGTTAAAAGGTGCAAATGTGTCGGGGCATGGTGATCATAGAGTCGTGATGGCTTTATCTATTTGCGCGTCTGCCATAGCTGGGGAAACTATTATTGACACTGCTGAATCTGTCTCGGTGACAATGCCCCAATTTTCCCATTATTTTGAATCAATTGGGGGAAACATCAGATTATCCAATTAGGTGATTTAGATTATTTTGTTATTTGGTGTATGTTAACCATTCTTTGATGGCAGTTGTTTATAATTAATTTTTACTTTATTAAGTAGGGGAAGTCTCCATGTTGGGTTTACCAAAAGATAAAGTTATTCTTTGTCCACACAACAAAAATTGGACTCAATGTTTCATTGAAGAAAAACAAAATATAATCAGTAAAATTGGCAAGTATATAGTTGACGTACATCATTTTGGAAGCACCTCTATTTTTGGTATATTAGCAAAACCAATAATTGACATCGCAGTAACTGTGAGAACTCTTGAGGATGTGGAAAGATGCAAGCAAAACCTGATTAAGTTAGGTTATGAGTGCCATGGACAAATTGTTGCGGAAGGATGCATCTTTTTTTCAAAAGGAAATCCAACAACTCACCATATTCATTTTACAGAAAATAATAATATTAACATGAAAAAATGGCTGTTCTTTCGTGATCAATTAAGGAAATACAGTAAGTTCGCGAGTGAATACCAGGTGTTAAAGCAGGATTTAGAGCAGAAATATGCCAATGACAGGAAAGCGTACAATAGCGGTAAAGATGAATTTATTCATAAAGTATTAGCTAGCCTGAATAATTCATAAACTTTTGTAGTGAGAGTCATTAGTTTGTGTGAGATCAATGAGTTATGAATTTTATCCGCGTACAGGAATAGTAAACTATTTTGTAACCCATTGATTTCGCATGATATTATGGCTCGTAATAAAAAGTTTATGAATTATTCAGGCTAGTATCGAAGATTAATAATCATCTAGAAATATCACCCGATCTGATTACTCTCATTCCCAATAAAGACCGTTCTACGGAAATCGCGAACAAATCCAGTTGGTAAATAATTGAATAATGAAATGCAAAATAATCGCCGATGTTTAGTTCTGATTTCCATTACTGGAGTTTTAATTTTTTTTAGTGGTTGCAGAACAATATTAAAAATTATAGACGTTAGAAAAACGGAAGTAAAAATTGAAGAAGAATCTGAATTAGCATATCCAGAATTTGGAAAGACTTGGATCATACCTGATATTGGCATTGCGCTTGAACCAATTGAACCAGGTACATTTATTATGGGTTCCTTAAATGAAAGTAATTCGAATAGTAATCCCTGGCATTATGTGACATTATCAAAAACGTTTTGGATGGGGAGGCATGAAGTTAATCAAGATGAGTATACTAGGGTTGTTGAAAATAATCCCAGTCGTTTTGTGGGTCACCATAAGCCGGTTGACTCAGTCACTTGGTTTGATGCCGAGAGATTTTGTATGGTTTTAACGGTGCTGGAAAGAGGAAATAGCCGTCTTCCTGAAGGCTACATTTATAGGTTGCCGACTGAGGCAGAATTCGAGTTTTGCTGTCGTGCGGGGACTGAACATGGTTATTCCGACAAATTAATCACCGTTGCATGGTACAATGTTAATAGTGGCTCTACTAGTCATGATGTGGGTATTAAGTCTTCAAATAATTTTGGATTGTATGATGTTTTGGGCAATGTTGCGGAATGGTGTCTGGATCGTGAAGGGGTATATCCTCAGAAAACGGTCATTGATCCAAAGGGACCACATATAGGTACTTCTCGTATAATAAGAGGAGGAAGCTGGTTCAACAGTGAAAAATTCTGTACGCCAAGATACAGATATTTTATGGATGCAAAAAATTCAAACCATTATGTTGGTTTTAGAATCGTACTAGCGCCGGGCGAATTAAAATTTAAATATACCGAATGACGCTATTAATTCTATTGATAAAACGTCGATTAATATAATAAGGTAGAGTTTTTGTATGTGATTTGACAATATTCAGTGCTTGAAAGTCGCTATTTTTTCGATGGTTTAGGTAAACCAAGGACATTAATCCTAAGATTATAAGAAAAATAACAATATTTAACTTGCAAACGATACGTATTTCACTACTGTACGTTCTTGCTTTAATATTTTTGATTTAAATAACGTGTTCTTTGACAACTGAATAGTGCTATATATGGCGAGCCAACAATAATTTCTTTGAGAGTATTTCCTGATATGTGATATCTATATCATATTCAGAAAAAGCTCGATTACGAAAAAGAGTCCATAAAATAATGGATTTTATTTTATTTATGGAGAGTTTGATCCTGGCTCAGAATGAACGCTGGCGGCATGGATTAGGCATGCAAGTCGAACGATCCCGCTTGCGGGATAGTGGCGAAGGGGTGAGTAACGCGTGAGTAACCTGCCCTGAGGTTGGGGATAGCCCCGCGAAAGTGGGATTAATACCGAATGTGGCGTTCTGCTGCAAAGCAGAATTGCTAAAGGAGCAATCCGCCTCAAGATGGACTCGCGTCCTATTAGCTTGTTGGTGAGGTAATAGCTCACCAAGGCTACGACAGGTAGGTGGTCTGAGAGGATGGTCACCCACACTGGGACTGAGACACTGCCCAGACTCCTACGGGAGGCTGCAGTCGAGAATCTTCCGCAATGAGCGAAAGCTTGACGGAGCGATGCCGCGTGAGGGATGAAGGCTTTCGGGTCGTAAACCTCTGTCACCCGGAACGAATTTGTGACGGTACCGGGAGAGGAAGCCACGGCTAACTACGTGCCAGCAGCCGCGGTAATACGTAGGTGGCAAGCGTTATTCGGATTTATTGGGCGTAAAGGGTTCGTAGGGGGTTTGTTAAGTCTGGTGTGAAAGCCCGCAGCTCAACTGCGGAACTGCACTGGAAACTGGCAGGCTAGAGCATCGGAGAGGAGAGTGGAATTCCTGGTGTAGCGGTGGAATGCGTAGATATCAGGAGGAACACCAAAGGCGAAGGCAGCTCTCTGGACGATTGCTGACCCTGAGGAACGAAAGCTAGGGGAGCGAACAGGATTAGATACCCTGGTAGTCCTAGCCGTAAACGTTGTACACTAGGTGTGGGGGGAATTGACCCCCTCCGCGCCCAAGCTAACGCGATAAGTGTACCGCCTGGGGAGTACGACGGCAACGTTAAAACTCAAAGGAATTGACGGGGGCCCGCACAAGCGGTGGAGCATGTGGCTTAATTCGAGGCAACGCGAAGAACCTTACCTGGG
>JAJFLO010000233.1 GCA_021772675.1 Verrucomicrobiota bacterium
TTCTGTAAAATTGTTGCCTGAAATGAATAACGAATGTCGAAAAACCTACTACTTGCAGTATATCATACTAACCTGACTAATTCATCCAGCTTCTACTGCATGCGCATATCTCATTTCATCTAAGCGAGTTATGAAGAACCCGAATACTGGAAATAGTTTCCACCCACCACGGCGCGTTATAAACCACGGCGGATTTTCAACACTATTCCTTCGCCTTCGGAATCTCCATAACTCATTGATCTGAAGCAAGCTAAGCACTCTCGTAACGAAACCGTATGAATTAATCAGGCTAAGGCTTATGATAGACTTTGCTATTTGCTTTACAATTCATTATTTTCTTCAATCATTATCACTTCTTGCATCGACGTTGTTATGGCCATCTTCGTCTGTATATATACTTAGAGTCATTGGACGGCAACAGACGGTACAATCTTCAACGTATTCCTGAATATCGATAGAGTAATCGACTGAAATCTCGTTCAATTGTCCGCAATAAGGACAAAAAACTTCTGATGATTGTATCATGTTCATGGTTCTTTACTATAGTAATAACTTGAACAGATTTTCTATTTCCTTCTTGCAGTGCAGTGTCTACTTAATCTGCTTGACATTTAGCCTGGATTATTCATAAAGTTTTATGATGAGAGTTATTAGATTGCGTGAAATCAATGAGTTCTGAATATCGTTCGCGTACAGAAATAGTGTTGTAAATCCGCCGTGGTGGAAACTATTTCGAACCAAAAAATCTTTAGAACTCGTTGATATTATGTGATATAACGACTCGCAATAGAAAGTTTATGCATAATCCAGGTTAGTCATTATAAGAAAATATCTATTCTACGATTGATACAACGGATTTAAAGAATATTCAAATATGCAATTTATAAGAAATATTATTATTTTTTGGCGACTCACATATTATTTCTCTATAGGATTAATAGCCCTCAGCATATCTGTTGAAATTGCATGTTCAGAAGAATTCGAGAATGAATCCACCAGTTCCCAGTCTCCAAAAATCGATTCAACTGACCTGCTAGTGAAGTCAAAAAAACACTTCTTTCGTGCCGTCGAGCTTGCGAAAAACAAGGATTATAAAAATGCAATAGTTGAATATAGCTCAGCTCTTAAGATAAACGATTTATTTGTAGAGGCATATAACAATCGCGGAATAATTTATAAGCGATTATATAAGTATGATCTCGCAATATCTGATTTTGATAAGGTATTGAAAATTAATCCCAATTTTTTTCATGCATATGTGAATCGGGGAAATATTTATCGTATTTCAAAAAAATATGAAACGGCGATATCCGACTATGACAAGGCGTTGGAGCTAGTGAAAAATGATTTATTTGCATTAGTCAATAGAGGATTAGCATACAATGGAATGGAGAAGTATGAAATGGCCTTGATCGACATTGATCACGCATTGAAATCGAATCCTGAAAATCTTTTTGCTATACGAAGCAGGGGAAGGATATTCTATGAAATGGGGAACTATAAAAAGGCGCTTTTTGATTTTGACACCACACTATCGCAAGATCCCAATCATGGAGAGACTTATAACTATCGGGGTATGACTCAGAATGCAATTGGCAATTTTAATTTGGCCCAAAATGACTATGACAGGTGTATATCTCTAAATCCTAATTCTCCGAACGCTTATTATAATCGTGGAAATTTGTTTAGACAATCACAGCATTTTGAACATGCAATATCCGATTATAAACACGCCATTGCATTGAATCCAAATTTCCCGGAAGCGCATGAAAATTTAGGGGTTTCGTACCTATATATGGGGGGCTATGACGAGTCAATTTTTCATTTTTCAAGGTCAATTAAACTTGATCCTAAAAATACGGATTCCTACCGAGCTAGAGCGTATGTGTATTTTTTGTTACAAAAATATGACCTGGCGTTATCGGACTGCAACAGAGTTCTTATAAACGATCCAGAAAATACCGATGTATTAATTACACGAGGAATTACGTATGCAAACAAGGGAAATTATTTAAATGCGATGGAAGATTTTAGGAGAACCCTAAATTCTCATCCGGTCAAGACTCTAAATAATGTCGCAGCACTATATGTTGGGGAAGGCGATATCGAATCCGCTATTGTTGAACTAAAACGTGCACTCAATCTTCGACCTGATTATTCAGTTTATTATAACTTAGGTGTCTGTTATTCGAATTTTTCAATGTTTGATATCGCCATTAGCTATCTTGACAAAGCGATTGAAATGAATTCCAATTTTGCAAAGGCATTTCATCTCCGCGGTACACTTTATGCTGAAAAAGGTCAATGTAAGCCTGCAATTTTGGATTATAGTTCAGCAATAAAAATCTATCCGAATTATATAGAAGCCTATAATTCTCGGGGAATGACGTTCTCGCTATTGCAAAACTATGACAACGCTATTTTAGATTTTAATGAATTACTTGAGATTTTACCAGACTTTGCGGACGCGTATTATAATCGCGCCAACTGTCATAGTCGATTAAAACATTATAGATCTGCCGTCTCTGATTACAGCCTATTTTTAGATTACTGCCCAGAGGATCTATCCGCACTCAAAAAACGAGGTGTTAGTTATTTCAATATAGGAGAGATGGAATTAGCCGCATCAGATTTTAACCAAGTTTTGGCGTTAAACGAAAATTCTAAAGAGGCACGGTATCATTCGGCAAATATACATTTATCCTCTGGCGAGTATTACAAAGCCGCGGCCATGCATATCATCTCACAGGTGAATTTGATTTAGCCTTGGATGATTATAGTCAAACGTTAGGTATTAATCCAAACAATTCGGATATTTATACTTACCGGGGAAATATTTATACCGATATGGGATTACACGACCAGGCATTATTAGACTATGGCAAAGCAATAAACTTAAATTCCGATGATTATAGAGCGTATTTCAATAGAGGGAATATTCAGGCTTTCTTTGGGCATTTTGATAAATCAATTGATGATTACAATGCTGCAATAAAGATTAATTCTGAAGTCCCGGAAGTATATTTTAGCAAAGCCTCTCTCCTTGAGAAAAGTAATAAAATAGTGGAGGCTATAAGTAATTTTGCATTATTCTTAATACACAGCCGAAATGATTCTAATGCTATTGATTTTGTGAAAGATAAAATAGAAGATCTAAAGAATTTGGTCCAATAAATCGTTCAATTAATAATATGATCAGGCATTCTTAAACATACTATGAATACATCTCTTAGTCAGAAATCATCAATAGAAGAAATTAGAGTACGATTCGACTCTGATGTTGAACGTTTCTCGAATCTTGAATCAGGACAGTCTGCGACGATGGACGCTCCTCTATCCATGGAATTGATTTCCAAGGCAGCGTTCAATACCACAGCGAATATTCAACGAGTTTTAGATATCGGTTGTGGCGCTGGAAATAACACGCTCAAACTCTTAGACTATATCTCACCATTTGATTGTGACCTGATTGATCTTAGCTTACCCATGTTGGAAAAAGCACGCGAGCGAGTTGGGGCAGTTAATTCAGGCGCAATAAATATCATTCAGGGAGATTTTCGGATGATCAATTTGCCGAATCAAACCTATGATGTTATTTTTGCTGCTGCAGTTTTGCATCACCTACGAGACGACCAAGATTGGGAAAGCGTATTTCGAAAGCTTTACCATTTAACCGCACCTGGAGGCGGCGTATGGATTACCGATTTGGTTACCCATGAATCAGAGGCTGTCGATCAATTGATATGGAAGCGATACGGAGCCTATCTTTGTTCCATGGGCGGTGACGATTACAGAACGAAAGTTTTTGCATATATCGACAAAGAAGATTCTCCAAGACCGGTCACCTATCAATTAGAATTGCTGCGCAAAGTTGGATTTGAGCATGTAGATCTATTGCATAAAAATGCATGTTTTGCAACATTTGGCGCAATTAAATCTTGCTGATTATTGGAAAATTCGATTAGTTCATTCCCATATATTTAGAGATGTATCCCTGTGATTTGATATTTACGAAAATTAGAATTCGATATTTAATGGCTATACATAGGTTGGAAATTTGTCTACTTTCGTAAGAGGTGAAATAATAAAATGAAGCATCTTTTTTGTAAATTGCGTAAACTGGATTCGATTAAGGTAAATTCGTACTGCTAAATTTCATAGACTTTGATTTCTTCAGTTAACCCCATTTCCATTGATTAACCCCGCCTATTGCCAAGTAACCCAAGTCTGTATAGATAGTAGAGTAAGGTTAAAATCGCAGTTACTGCTGATGCGACATAAGTCAGAAATGCAGCATTAAGGACTTTGCCTGCATGAATACTTTCACCCGGCGTCACAATACCATGATTGACCATCGCAATTTTAGCTCTGGCGCTGGCATCCCATTCGACAGGCAGTGTAACAACAGCAAAAATAACTGCCATGGTGCACATCACAACTCCAATCATAATAAACGGTCGTGATTGGAACAGAAATCCAAACATGATTACCCAGGCGTAAAATGTACTGCATATATTGGTTGTAGGGACCAATGCTGTTCTCAATGCCAGCATCGGATAGCCAAATGCATGCTGAAGCGCATGGCCGGCTTCGTGACAGGCAACGCCCATTGCCGATAGTGAATTGCTGCCGTAAACGTTTTCTGATAATCTTAGGGTTTTTGATGATGGATCATAATGGTCTGTCAACATTCCATGTACGGGTTCAATAGGATACATCATAGATACCACTCCGCTTGAGCATTTGGTACGCGGCCTCAGCTCCTGTCATTCCAGAGCTTGATCCTACTTGTGAATATTTTGAAAATGTGGATTTTGTTAAAAATGTAGCAACTAGAGCTAAGCCTAGCCCGGGGATGATGAATACAAAATATAATGGGTCAAAATAGAACATGTTAAAAATCCTTTGATTTGGTTAATCCCATTCGTGAGGCTAATTTTTCAATACATATGTCGAGGTAACAATATTTAAGCGTGTTACATACCCTGTTGGTTGCGATTGGGCAGTTTTTTAGGCAACATTCTGTATGCCAAATGAAAATTGTATTGACATAACATTAATCTAATAAAGTAGATACATTGATAGCATGGCTTTGGTTTGGACAGTGGTTGTGCCATAGTGGCACGAAGATTGGACAGAATGTCAATATAATAACGTTAACACGTGTAATTGAGAAACAACTTAGCCTGATTAATTCACGCGATTTTGTCGCGAGAGTGCTTAGACTGCTTTAGATAAACGAGTTATGAAGGTTTCGAAGGCGAAGTAATAGTGGACTATTACGAGATTCGGCGTTCTTTATAACTCTTTTATATGAAGCAAGATACGTGCTCGCAGCAGGAATCGCATGAATTAATCAGGTTAGAATATATGGCGTTGACAATCGGGAATGGCATCCAGGAAAATTTTGCCATAATTGCTGGTGATAATACGAGGGTCCAAGACGACAATGGTTCCAGTGTCGTTTTTTGTTCGAATTAGGCGACCGATTCCCTGACGAAATTTTAACACAGCTTCAGGCAAAAAGTATTCATTAAATGGATTGCCACCTTCTGATCTTATCATTTCGTTTTTGGCTTGCACCAGAGGATGAGTCGGAACTGAAAATGGTAATTTTACAATTATAACATTGCTCAATGATTGACCCGGAATATCAATGCCTGCCCAGAAACTGTCAGTGCCAAAAATAACTGAATTGATATCATCACGAAAAATCTCAATCATTTTGCTACGCTGAAATTCACGACCCTGGATTAGTAATCTAATTTTGTTGGTATGGAAAAAGCCTTCTAAATTTTCTGCGGCTGTATTCATCGACGTATAACTCGTGAAGAGAACAAACGCTTTACCATTGGATTTCATAATAAATTCTTTAATATAATTAGTCACTGCTTCAATATAAGGTTCGGATTTAGGGTCTGGGATTTTACTGAATGGAATATAAAGATTGACATTATTTTTATAATCAAACGGTGTGTCCAAAATAATGCCAAGGGCATTTTCGACTCCAATTCGACGTTGAAAATGTGACAGGTCATTTTTATAGGCCAAGGTGGCACTTGTCATTATCACTGAAAAATTTTGATCAAACATAATATTTTTCAGTATTTCTCTCGTCTTTAAAGGGACCACATTCAGGACGATATTACGATGATTTTTTCCTTCAATGTCAAACCAATATACAAAGCCATCCAATTTTAAATTAAGAAAAATGTCGATACCCTCACAAACGCTCATTAGCCGGTTACGAAAATTGTCAATTTCAACCTTGAAATCGTCTTCAAATTCGTCGTCATCAATTATGTTTTGCAATTCCAAGAGGAAAATGGTCCAGGTATGTTTGAAGGTGTTTGGTATATGTCCTGGGGTATTATACACAAGTGGATTTGTGGACTGCTGCTCCAACCAAATGTCTAATCGTTTGAAAAAATTATCGATATCATCGCGTGCATGAATGCAAGCCATTCGCGCATTCAGTAAACCCGATTTGACCAGAAAACCTCGATTTGTTTTTGGATTGAACAAGCGATTTAATAAATAAAAAATTCCGTATCGACTGACTCTTATTCCCAAATGAGTTGCAGCAGTATCCTCAAATGAATGTGCTTCATCAACAATTACCGCCTGGTAATCCGGCAAAATCTTCTGGGTGAAGTTTGATTCTATTCTCAATGCCAAATCTGAACAGAATAGGGCATGGTTTGCAATGATGATATCGGCAGAATAGAGTCTTTTTCTTGCCTTTAAAAAAAAGCAGCTTTTATTGGATTCTGTAAACTCATTGATGCAGCTACCCAATTCATTGCAAACCAATGACCAGAGTTTATCATTTGGATTGAAATCCAGATCAGAGCGAGAGCCATCGTCGGAGTCCATGGACCAATGTTGCAATTTTTTTAATTCAGGAATTAGTTCATCTGACGGAAGAAGTTCCTGGATATTATCACCGAGGTTTTGTAATCGTTTCAGGCAAAGGTAATTTTCCCTTCCTTTTGCAAGTGTAGCCTTAAATTCTATATTTAACAGGTTTTTTAGAATAGGTATATCTTTATTGATTAGCTGTTCCTGAAGTGCAATGGTATGAGTTGTGATTACGACCGGTTTCTTTATATAATGTGCATAATAAATAGCAGGTATTAAATAGGCAAAGCTTTTTCCAATGCCAGTGGCTGCTTCGACGCAGAGATGATATTTCTCGTATAAGCTCTCCGCAATTTCTTTGGCCATTATTTTTTGTTGGGGACGGTCCTCATACGGCTGGCCACCAAATGACGGGGCTTCAACCAATGGAGATGAGCCGTCAAAATAGGTCAAAATCTTTTCTGAAAAAGTTTCCAAAGATAAATCATTTTGCAACATTAGGTTTCCAATTGTGTGGGGATTTACGTATCAATGCAGTGTTATTGATCTATATTTATGAACTTGAATGCTCTCGTTCAAATGATAAACTATACGTATAAAAGATTTACTTAAATCTCAAAACTTCGTAATAATAGAATAAAATGCAGTTTTAACTCCAATCGTAGGTTTAATTCCCCAACGTTTGTGGTTTCGCAGTTGATTTGTTTATTTTGTAATCACATTGCATTAAACTGTTAATACCAGGTATTGTTAAATGAAAGACCATCAAGAAATTGCTGCTCTAACTTTGGAATCGCTTTTCTCCAATAGCCCGGCAATGAATCGTTGCCTAGCGCTAGCCAAACAAGCAGCGAAATGCGATTTACCAATCCTTCTTCAAGGTGAAACTGGAACTGGTAAAACTCTCTTAGCTCAAGCTATCCATAATTCTTCGACCAGGCAAAATGGAAATTTTGCTTCATTTAATGCGTCTGCAATGAGTGATACTTTATTAGAGAGCCAACTTTTTGGCCATGAAAAAGGTGCATTTACCGGTGCCACATCACAAATGCGTGGTAAATTTGAGGTTGCTCACGACGGCACATTATTTTTTGATGAGATAGCGGATATGAGTGCAATTGCGCAGGCTAAAATATTGCGCGCTGTGGAATACGGTGAATATGAACGATTGGGAGGAGAACGGACCCGTCATGCCGATGTTCGAATTATTTCAGCGACAAACCAACCTCTGAGAAAACTAGCAGGCATGGGACAATTCCGCAACGACCTTTATCATCGACTTAACGGATTAACACTCGTTATTCCATCACTACGCGATCGGCAGGAAGATTTATCGGGATTAATTGCAAATGAGCTAAAAAAATGTGCTGAAGGATTCGTTAAGAACATCACATCGATTCATCCGGACGCCTTTAGTAAACTTCTGAATTATTCATGGCCGGGAAATTTACGGGAATTACATCGGGTTATTCAGGCTGTGGTGCTGTTTACCGAAGATGAAGTCATTTATCAGGAGAATATTATTTTAGATGATGAGTTGATGGATGAAACAGAAGCCTATGATCCACCCGAACTAAAATCTACTGTAGGGCAAACAAAGGCATCAATTAATCTTACAGTACCAGATAAAAATGATCTTTCGTTAGAATCTGCTATCCTTCAGCATATCGAAAAGGTTTACTTCATGACTGAGAGAAATAAACGAAAAACTGCCAAAATATTGGGTGTGTCCAGGTCGACATTGGATCGAAAACTCAATTCTATGGACACGGATTCCGATCTGCTTTGAAGATTAAGTGTTTTCACTATTATGCTTAAGCAGATTTAATATTGAATATCTAATAACGATTGTTGAATTATGAAGGTAAAAAACTTCGGCATTCAATAGTCTTTATCCCAATGAATACAGCCTTCCAATTATAAATGTTCTGGTGTACCAATGCTGAAAATGCTCTCTTTTTTGATTAAGCAGCGACGTTGGATAACATGCGAAAGCACATGTGCTTCATGACTTTAATTGATCAAGTATAAAGCCGAAGAAAGATTGCTCTTGGGATTTGTCAAAGTACCAGCCTAAATGGGAGTCGCAGTTAGCACATACACAAATTGTCCATGTGTATCCTGTAAACCAAGTCCATTCTTCCGTTGGTTTTCCTATGGATAAAGTATTTTGTGCATAGCTAAAACATCCAATTGTATAGTGTTCCCCTAAGGGATTGTTAAAGGTATGCTTATGACGACGATCCCTGTTTATCTTATATTGATTCGCGGTTATAGATGTCTCACAATTTTGACAGATTATAGTGCTGTCTTGATCGTCATTGATGCAATTCTGATAATCGGTTTTTTTATTGATATCGACATGATTGTCGAATTCGAAAAAATTTACGTAAAATGGAACGGAGACGGAACTCATAATCGATGAATCTATACATTGATTTGTTCAATGTTTTCAAGTGACAATGCGATTAATTCTTGAAGATTAATTTTTAATTCTTCCTGGTCTAATCGTGTAATTTGTGATGTCGTTGCTGGTCTATTGGGAGCGAAAACCGTGCAACTGTCCGGACAATTTTCCTGAGATAAGATAAAGGTTCCTATATCTTTCGATTTTTCAATGATTTCAACTTTATCCATCCCTATTAATGGTCGCAGAACCAACATTTCTGTTACGTGATTGATTGAATTTAAATTTGCCATTGTTTGGCTCGCTACCTGTCCAATTGATTCGCCAGTCACGATTGCACCCAAATTCAATGATTCAGCCAAATTCGTTGCGATTTTCATCATTAATCTACGATATAAAATAGTTCTGAATTTCTCAGTACAATCATCACGAATAACCTTTTGTGATTCAGTAAGATTACATGCATATAACCGGCCTTTTATTTGATATTGATTCAATACCTTAACAATTTTTCCTACTTTTTCGACACTTTCTTGAGGCGTATAAGGATAACTGTGGAATGTCAAAAAGTCGATAGGGCAACCTCGTTTCATGACCATGTGGCAGGCAACCGGTGAATCAATGCCTCCTGACAATAATGCTAATGCTGAACCGTTACTTCCAGATGGTAATCCGCCCGGACCACGAATTTGTTCAGAAAAAACAAAGGTCCATTCTTTTCTTATTTCAACACCAATTGTAATATCAGCCGCTGTTAAATTCACCGTTAGTTTTGGGTAGGTTTGCAGTATTTGGTCGGCAATTCTAATTTCAAATTTATTCGACGAAAGTTGGAATAACTTATCACTTCTTCGTGTTCTAATCCGAAATGATATTGATTTCGAATGAGTTTCAATGTTTGATAACTTGGAATGAATTTCCCTAAAAAGAGAGAGTGCTGTTTCCTCTATTGTCTCCAAATGGCTATCGATAAGATAGCCGGGAGAAAATGATGCTAATCCAAATACCCTTTTAAGTTTTGTAATTGCTGTCAGAACCATTGAATCAGACAGTTCTTCAAATTTGAATAAAATTCGGCCCCTCACGCGAATTAAATGCAGTTTTAGATCTGAGGCTAAGACCTTTTTAATATTTGCAATTAATTGATTTTCGAATCGCATTCTATTGCCGCCTTTCAGGGCAATTTCATCATATCTGAACAACACTGCGTTGAACTGTTTCATCTCTAACTTACCTCTTTGGAGCGATCTAATTAAAATGGATGGTTTTCATTATCAAATTATGATTTAGCCCGAACTCAATAGTTGAATTTAGGCGAATCGCAATAATTTTTTCCGCATAAATGAGTTGTTTAACGTTCCTCAATCCGCTGCGCCGGACTAATGGAGAATTAATAAAAAATTATTCTGCAAAACTTTACAACTCTCCATCCACAATCAACTTTGGAATTGAGGCTTAAAGGGTTGGGGGAAAAGGAGGGAATAAATTAAAATATGGCTACCCCGCCTGGATTCGAACCAAGACAAACAGTACCAAAAACTGTTGTGCTACCATTACACCACGGGGTAAGTCAAAATTAACCAAGCTATATTAATTCTGAATTGATTTTATAGCAAGATATATATTGTTAAACAATTTTTCAAGAAGATTTGTCGGGGTCGAAGAAAACGCGATTCGCAACACATCATTTGCTACGATAATGCCAGTTGAAAACTCTTCAAGAAGCTTTTGTCGTACTGCTTCAGCATCAGCATTTTTGGCTGTCAAACACATGAAATATCCCGAATTAAAAGGCAGTGGACTAAAGGCTTCTTTATATTCTGGATGAGTCTCTAGTATCCGTTTTATCACTTCGTATCTATTTTGCAATGTATTAAATTTTTCCTTCTTTTGACTCACATAATCATCTGAACAAAATGCACTATTAAGAAGTGATTGGGATAAATTGGAACTGTTAGAGATATTTCCTCTAATGGCACCTGCTGTTTTTGCCTCCAAAGCAGAGTATAGTAGTGGCGTTCCATTTTTTACTGCAAATGTGAGAAAACCAACACGAAATCCCCATACATAATCTTCTTTAGTGGCACCGTCTATTTTGACGGCCAAAATACGTTGATGAGCGTTTGCAAGATATGTGAAAATTGATTCTTTTGCAATTCCATCTTCGTATACCAATCCGAAATACGCATCATCAATTAAGGCAACAATATTATTTCCAGCTTCGGCAGATTCAATAAGAATCGAAGTCATTTGCTGCATTTCGCTTTCTGTGGGAGTATATCCAGTAGGATTGTTAGGGAAATTTAGTGAAACAATACGTTTAGTAGGTTCACCTTCTAATAACGCTTTGCGAAATGCATCAATGTCCAGCCCCTCACCAGAAAATGTAGAATAGGTAACGAAATTAATGCCATATCCGTTATTGAATATCAGACGATAGTTTCCCCAGTATAAATCTGATATATGTATATTATCTCCGTCATTGCCGAATAGATACCCGCAAATACTCAAACCATGTGTCAATGCATTGGTCACGACTGGGTCACTGATGCAGATCGAACCTAATCCGGGATTTTTTTCATAAATCATTTTTTTCCAGGTCTTTCTAATATCAGGCCGGCCATAACTCGGGGCGTATGGGAATGCATTGTTCTTATCCAGGCTGATCAATTTACTGATACAATCTAAGCTTAATGGCGATCCATCTTCTTCCAAGGCAATGCCAATGGTTGCATTAATTTCTTTCCCTTTAGCATCGGCTGATTGGGCAAGAATTCCTTTTTTGGGGAAGAAAATATTTTTTCCTTTCTCAGAAAGCATGTTCAACACATATGGATTTGTCGCTTCAATAATTTCGTTAAGTTCTTGTGCCTGTGGATTAATTGTATTCATTTTTTTCTCCAAATAAGTTAATAGCTGTTTATGGATTCGAACCTTTCCTATATTGCGGAAAATATTGCCGTTTACAGTAAATAACTTTTTTCCATTTTAAGTTTTTTGATTGGATGAAATAAAATAAAATATTTTTAAATCATTCAATATTAATGATTTACATAATGATTAAACGGAAATTAGTATAATTGGCAATGATGCTGCTAAGACACTAATCAACCATCGAGAGATGAGAAAAAAGTTAGAGATAATGGATATCCTCGAACAATAATTGCAAATCATAATTTAGATGCAAGGAAAATAAGAAAGTAAAACAGGGAGGTTAGGAAAATGCAAGTCAATAATAACGCAACATCATTTAGTGTCTGGTCAAATTTTACAACGAATATGACCGCTATGAGAAATTCAATGACAAAGCTGTCAACAGGGCAAAAAAGTGTGGTTGATGATGCCTCGGGTGTCGGTATAAGTGAACGTTTAAGGGCCCAGGCAAGAAGTTCCGCAATGGCGCGAGGTAATATGGATAACGCTATATCATTTACTCAGACTGCTGATGCATGGATGCAGAAGTTTAATGATATTCTCGCACGGATGCAGGAACTATCGATTGCTGCAAATGATGGAACAAAAACTGCAACGGATAAAGACAATATTAAAATTGAATTCAGACAGTTACAGGATGAAATTGCGCGAATTACCTCGAAAAGTACTGCGGCAGGTAAATTTAATGGCTTGTATCTATTTAGAGGCGGTAATGGTGTTGCTATCCAATCCGGAGATGGCATCCAAACCGGTAACATTACAGTGCAAATTGGTGCAGATCTAAATCAAACTCTCGACGTTGATGTAAAAGACTTGCAGCTTACCAATTCAGAAGTTATTGGAACGGTAACAACCTATCAATATAACTCATCACATACTGTAACCGCGTCTTCACGCACTACTGTTCAGTGGGCATCGGTGATTGATTCAACACGGTTTAGTGCCGCATCATCGAATGCAGTTGGAAAAATTGCATTGGCAATTGACCATATAGCAGCGTCAAGAGCATCACTTGGATCACAACAATCTCGATTGATAAATGCTAAACAGGGTGTGTTAATGTATGAAGATAATTTGAGGGCTGCAGAGCAGGGAATTCGCGGTGTTGATATGGCACGGGAATCAACCAGTTTAGCTAATGCTCAAATTCTAACTCAGGTTGGAAATGCTATGTTAGCTCAGGCAAATCAGTTACCAGCCCAGGTACTCCAGTTATTAGGATAGTAGTAAAACCTAGTTAAGAAAATAGAAAGAGAGAGACATCCTAAAAAATGTTTCTCTCTTTTTTTTGCTAAAAAATTGAAAACTGAAACAATCAAACCAATTTTTCTCGCAGGTTGGGTTACTAACCTGGATTTCTCACAAAGTTTTTACTATACTGTCGTATCTAATACAATTTATGCGTTTTAACTTGGATTCCGAATTCGCTGTGTCTTAACACAGTGTCATCCGTCGTTCTTCATCAAAACACTTAAATTACGAAATTACGTAACCTACGCCGTCTCGTTACAAAAACGTGTGAGAAATCCGGACTAATAGCTGGATTAAGTTCTCGCCATTGGAGCAGCAGCAGTATTTCAGATAGACTTACCTGACGGGTTGTTGCAGACAATTCCCGGATCATCTCTTGCAAAATCTTGCATAAGATAAAGATCTGGTAATTTTTTTGTGAGAAAAGCATCTTAGGATATTGCGTCATGATTACGCATTTATTCGAATTTGTCTATTTTATTTTTTTAACAATCATTTATATTAGATCCTGTTTCTGCCATACAGATATTTTCAGTAATTTCAACACAAGCCCCATTTCATGAATGATTTAGAACAATGCAGATTGGCTACGTTAACGGAATATCATATTGCCAAGTTACACGATAATCCGGGTAAGCTGTTCGACAATATTACCTCACTTGCAGCACAATTATTTAAGGTACCTTTTGCATGTATATCCATCATTGACTCCGATAAAGTATTGATACTTTCTGGCTCAGGTGTTGACGAACGAACGATTGATAAAGAGCCAGGTCTTTGTGTTGATGCGATTAAGCATGATTATACTTACCAAATTCCAGACACACGAAACGATCCGTTTTGCGTTTCCAATTCCATTGTAGCCAAGGGGATAAGATTTTACGCCGGATCACAGCTCAAAACACCAAAAGGATTTAATATCGGAACGTTGTGTATAATGGACACTAAGATCAGGAATTTGAATAAAGAGGAAATCGGTATTTTGGAAAATCTTTGTCAAATCGCTATGCATGAAATTGAAAAGCATAAGACTAATGTCGAACACAAAAAGACACAAGATAAGCTTGAACTAAGTGAAGGACGATATCGCTCACTTATTCATGATGTATTGGATTTTTCAAATGTTGGCGTTTTTATACTAGATCACAATTTTGAAATCGCTTGGATAAATAAAACCTTAGAATCTTACTTCGGGATATCGAGAGGTGAGGTCATTGGATTAAACAAGCGAACATTAATCGAAAATGAAATCAAAAATATATTTGAATTCCCGGATAAATTTTCTGATAAAATACTAGCAACCTATAGCAATAATACGTATGTGGAACACTTTGAATGTCACATCCTCGAAAATGATGTTTGTTGCGAACGTTGGCTGGAGCATTGGAGCCAACCTATAAAATCCGGCCTTTACACAGGGGGACGCATAGAATACTATACTGATATTTCTGAACGAAGGAAAATGAAAAGTGAGCTGCTTCGTATTCAAAAATTTGAATCACTTTCGACCATTTCAAGCGGTATTGCCCACGATTTCAATAATTATCTTCAAGGGATTTATGGTAATTTATCAATCGCAAAAACGATGGTTGATAACACCGATGAGATATTTGAAATTTTGTCAAATGCGGAGGAAATAACCTCTCATGCACATCATTTAACACAGCAGTTACTAAATTTTTCTCCAAAAAAAGCACAAGAAAAAGAGCCGGTATCAGTTCTTAAATTGCTTGAAAATACGGTCATTTTTTCGTTGCATGGATCAAGTGTCTTAGCGAAATTAAAACTGCCTGAAAACCTTTGGCCTATTGAAGTTGAAAAAGGCCAGTTTGTGCAGATTATACAAAATTTAGTCATCAATGCGATCCAAGCGATGCCAGGTGGTGGAACGATTCATGTTTATGCAGTAAATGTCCAATTATCGGATGGAGATATTCATGGCATAGGTATCAGTCCGGGGAAATATGTAAAAATTGAAATACAAGATGAGGGCACTGGAATTGCGGATGAGGTCATCACTAACGTGTTTGATCCTTTTTTTACGACGAAGTCTAATGGCACGGGGCTGGGGTTGGCCACAACATATTCTATTATTAAAAATTGTAATGGTGATATACAGGTTAGGTCAGAAGAGAATAAAGGGGCTGTTTTTACTTTGTTTTTTCCCGCCCTTAATGACGTTCGGAAAAAGACTGACATTATAGATATCAGCACTGAAAATGTTACTGCAAGAATTTTGGTTATGGATGATGAAGCCTATATATGCCAATTTGTCGCATTGTCTCTGGAAGAGGTTGGAGTCGATGTTGAAACAGCTGCAAACGGCGGCGAAGCGATAAACCTCTACAAAAACGCCATTGATTGTGGTAGACCATTCGATGTTGTCATTTTAGATTTAGTGATTAAAGGAGGTATGGGCGGAGGTGAGGTTATAAAAGAATTGCAAAAATTAAATCCTGATATAAAAGCAGTAATATCCAGCGGATATACTAACACACCATTAATCTCTAATTATAAAAATTATGGTTTTAAGGCATTGATTACCAAACCATACAATATTAATGAACTACTAAATAGGATTCAAAAATTAGTCAAATAATTTAAACACGCTACGAATGGTGGGTAATACGATGGACAGTGAAATTGAAAAATTGACCAGGAAAATAGACCTATTAGAAGCTGAGTTGCGGGATAATAAATTTGCGATGAATGTTCTGAGCTCATTGAGCGAAGCAACCGTAGCCGAGGTCGGCGCTGAATACTTTCAATCTTTAGTGAAAACCGTTGCTTATTTACTCAATGTAAAATACGCATTTGTTTGTGAAACGTTAAATGATCCTCCATCTCATGCCCGTACTCTCGCATTTTGGGCTAACAACAAATTTATTGATAATATGTTCTGTAGCCTTGAGGGGACTCCATGCAAGAAAACAGCATTCGGAGAATTCGTTTACTATCCCAAAAATATTCAGGGGATATTTCCTAACGATGAATTATTGGTTGATTTGGGGGCTGAAAGTTATTGTGGTATACCGCTAAAGTCTGCAAACGGTGACACACTGGGACATTTAGCTGTAATGGATGTAATTTCAATGAATAAAAATCCTGGTGAATTACCCGTTTTGCCATTATTTGCAAAACGCGCTGCATCTGAATTGGAGCGGATAAAAGCGAATGATGCTTTATTGAAAGAAAAAGTGCGTTTAATGGTGACCCTAAAATCTATAGGTGAAGGAGTTATTTCAACAGATGACCAAGGAAAGATTACCTTAATGAATGAAATAGCAGAAGAAATTACAGAATGGAAGCAAGAGGAAGCTATAGGTCAATATGCCGGTGATATTCTAAATTTTGTTCAGAAGGATCGGCCAAACCAAGTAATTGACACTATTGAATATGTTATAAAATCAGGTGAAATATTAAAATTAGTCCCGAATACTCCCAATCTAATATCAAAATCGGGGAAAAAGCGGATCGTAACGATAATCGCCTCTCCGATACGTGACAGCTCTGATAATATTAGTGGCACTGTTCAAGTATTTAATGATGTGACAAAATTGGAAAAATTAAATAATGAACTTATCAAAATGGATAAATTAGAAGCCATAGGCGTTTTGGCAGCAGGAATAGCCCATGATTTTAATAATCTATTAACGGGGGTCATAGGAAATTTGTCGTTGCTTCAATATATTGCTGGTGAAAATGACAAATCACAAAAGATATTTAGGAATATTGAACAATCATCTATTCGAGCAAAAAAACTGGCACAAAAATTAATGACGTTTTCCAAGGGAGGACAACCCGTAAAGTGTATTGCAAAAGTAGATCAGATAGTGATGGACAGCGTGAATTTATCAATAATGGGATCCGAGTTTAACTGTGAATTTATATTTGAAGAAAACCTTTTGCCAATATTCGTCGATGAAATTCAATTTCATCAGGTCATTCAAAATCTGATTGTAAATTCATGTCAGGCAATGTCAGGAGGAGGAACGATAACCATAAAGGGCGAATGTATTGATATCCTCAAAAATGAAATTGCAGATCTAAAGGCAGGTAAGTATGTCATAATTTCAATCACCGATTCAGGGAAAGGTATTTCTGAAGGTCAACTTTCAAAAATATTTGACCCATTTTTTACCACAAAAGAAAACGCGTCTGGCATGGGGCTTTCAATTGCCTATTCTATCGTTAAAAACCATGAAGGTTGCCTCACTGCTTTATCAAATATGGGAGAGGGGACAACCTTTTTGCTATATCTTCCAGTCAAGGAAAGTAGTAGTGACAGTGATGGAAAGGTCAGAAAATCATTTAGCAGCAACCAAATCCGGGCAAAAGTATTAGTCATGGATGATCAGCAAGCAATACTTGATTTTACTGCCGAAGCCCTAAGATTGTTTGAATGTGACGTGACAACAACATCGAATGGAACCCTGGCTCTCAAGGAATTTGAGAGGTCTTGGAAATTACAAAATAATTTTGATATTGTCATACTCGATTTAATCGTACCAGGTTTTATGGGAGGAAAAGAATCTTTGGCTAAAATGGTCGAAATTGACCCTAATATTACTGCTATTGCAATGAGCGGTTATTGTGATGATCCAATTATGAAAGATTATTGCAATTATGGATTTACAGCTTCCATCCCGAAACCGTTCACAATGCATGTGCTAGAAAAGACATTACGGGAGTGTCTTTCGTTGAGAAGTGGACCAACCAATACTGACTAAATATGGTACACAAAAATCTAGCTACATATCGCCTATAGTCCGTTTCATATGACTCTATACTTAAATTCCTATCCTTTGAGTGTGGTTTATGCATAAATGCGGTACGAAGTCATTTGAAATGCACTATAGTACATTGCATGATCTGATTGTTATTTCTTCTGTTTGATTCCCTCCTTGGAGTTTATATAGTATCTGCTTTATAACTTAGAATTTTAATAATAGGAATGATTTTATGAATTTATATCGTATAGCTGTCGTCCCGGGAGATGGAATCGGCCCCGAGGTCGTAGATATTGGTTTAGGTGTGTTGCATCATGTCGCTAACAAACACAATTTTAAAATTGAAACGCAACATTTTCCATTCGGCGGTGACCATTACCTGAAAACTGGAGAGACATTATCTGATGAATCTCTAGATAAACTGCGGAATTTTGATGTTATTTTTCTCGGTGCTGTGGGTACCCCCGATGTCAAGCCGGGCATTTTAGAACAGGGAATATTACTCAAATTGCGATTTCAGTTGGATCAATATATCAACCTTCGACCTGTAAAACTTTATCCAGGCATTGATACGCCGATTGAGGGAAAAACGGTTGATGATATTGATTACGTCGTTGTCAGGGAAAACACGGGTGGTTTATATACCGGCGTCGGTGGAATTAGTATGAAGGGAACCGTGGATGAAGTCGCTGTACAATCTATGGTGTACAATTATAAACAGGTGTCCCGATGTATTCGGTATGCATTTGAACTTGCCGAAAAACGACCACGAAAAATATTGGCGTTAATTGGTAAAACAAATGTTTTAACACATGTTTTTGATCTTTGGGAACGTGTATTTAATGATATTGGAGCATCCGAATTTTCGAAAGTCACACGTGAATATTATCATGTTGACGCAGCCTGTATGCATATGGTAAAAGAACCGGAGCGTTTTGATGTGATGGTAACAACAAATATGTTTGGTGATATTGTTACCGACCTGGGCGCCATTACACAAGGGGGAATGGGCATGGCAGCCAGTGGCAATATTGATCCAACTAAAACCAATCCATCAATGTTTGAACCTGTTCATGGTTCGGCTCCAGATATTGTGGGCCAAAATAAAGCAAATCCGCTAGCCACTATCATCACAGTTAAAATGATGTTGGATTTTTTAGGAGAAACTGAGGCGGCGTCCGAAGTCGATAGTGCTATATCTGCAACATTATCTGGTGGAATTGACAATTCGGGAACGTCTGAAATCGGGTCAAAAGTTATGAAAAATTTGTCTTCATAAAGCCAATTTTATGCAAAATCCCCGATTTTCAATTAGCAAAACCGACTCCTATAAACAGTTCAATCAACAAATGATACAAATTCTTTCAAAAATTCATATACCCTATTGGTCGATTGGATATTTACCCGTTCCGTAGGGGAATGTGCGTTTTCAATTGTTGGTCCTATTGACAGAAGCTCATCGGAATTGATTTTGTCGCCAATGATGCCGCATTCCAAACCTGCATGAATTGAGCAAACTTTTGGTTCAGTATTGGACATTGTTTTATATACTTGAATGCCGCGGTTTAGAATTCTTGTTTCAGGATTGGGATTCCATCCTGAATATTGATGTCCAGAATTCATTTTTGCACCGAGTCTGTTTGCGATGGTATTGACCGATTTTTCAATTTCTTTAATTGCTTCATTTACTGTTGATCGACTGTGCATAAGAATCTCAATAGCTCCATCATTTGTTACGGCAACGCCAATACTTGATGATGTCTGAACAATATCGGGATAATTGGGATCCATGGATATGACGCCATTAGGAATTTGATTGATGAAATCGATAACATTCAAGGGAATTGTTTTACTGTAGATGTTTGAATTTTCCTTGATATCTATTGATGCATCGCTCTCGAATTTCTTAATTTCGGATAAAATTTTACTCACTTCAATTTCAAGCAGATGTTTATCAATTCCTGAAATAGTAAACGTCGATTCACGCGGTATTGCATTTTTTTTATTGCCTCCAGATAAATTCCATAATACCATATTAGGAACGGAATCACGCAGACGCTCCAGTAATATGCCAGCGCATCGAATTGCGTTTTTCCTATTTTCATGGATGCTTATACCCGAATGTCCACCTCTTAGTCCACGGATAGATACTTCCGATTGATTATTACTCCTTGGATTATTATTGGTTATAGGAATCAGATCAAAGTGTGTTGAAATATCAATGCCCCCGGCGCAGCCGATGGTAAAAACGCCTTCATCTTCAGAATCAATATTTAGGAGCATTTTACCGTTCAATATTGCGGGATTCAACTGCATGGCTCCTGTTAAACCGGTTTCTTCATCAATGGTAAATAAAAGTTCAAGAGGAAGACAATCAGTAAAATTTTCATCAGTAAGCGCTAGCATCATGCCTAAGGCAATTCCGTTATCAGCGCCGAGTGTTGTCCCGTCTGCCATGACCCAATATTCGTTTGAAATCAACCGAATTGGATCTTGCATAAAGTCATGATTGACATTGCTATTTTTTTCACAGACCATATCCATATGACCTTGGATAATCAGCGTTGGTGCATTCTTGAGTTTTCCTTTTCCCGGAATTGATATCGCGATATTATTGACTGCATCTATTTTATATTCCCAATTACGGGCGTTTGCGAGTTTAATAATATAATCAATGACTTTATCCTCACTCTTTGACGGTCGAGGAATGTTGCTGATGTCCTGAAAATAATACCATACTTTCCCTGCGGCACCATTTGTCAGATGATTTATTGAATCATACATTGTCGGTTAGTTCCATTTTTTCGGAAGTTTAATCAGTTATTCAATAACTGACTTTATAACTCTTTGACCATGGGTACAAATCGAACTGGTAAATCTTCTTTTCGAGTTGTAACGTCCTCATCAATTGAAATGATACAAAGTGACTGATTAAATTTTCCAAGTGGCAAAATCATTTTTCCATTTTTAGATAATTGACTGATAAGGTTTTCTGGTATGATTTCAGGAGCACATGTTAAAATGATTTTATCAAACGGTTGCTCACGCTGCCAGCCGTTGTACCCATTCTCGTTTAGGAATTTCACATTATCTATGCCTAGTAAATCAATAATTCTAATCGCTGTTGCTAGTAATTCAGGTATAATTTCAATGGTGTAAACTTTCAGCGCCAATTGGGCCAAAATAGCGGTTTGATAGCCGGAACCGGTTCCTATCTCTAAAATTTTGTCAGTTGATTTTATCTCAAGCTGCTCCGTCATATATGCAACGATATAGGGTTGAGAAATAGTTTGGCAAAATCCAATATTTATGGGATAATCGCTATAACATTCACTAGTTTTTTCACCATCGGCTATAAATAGATGACGAGGAATGATATTCATTATGTCAAGAACTCGATTATTTGTGACCCCAAAAGTTCTTATTTTTTCGACCATTTTTAACCGATCCTCTGCAAACATGTCAGAAGCATTCAAATCAGAGAAATTAGTCATCGGAGATTGATGCAGGGGATTTCCGTAATTCAGGTGCTTGGATGTCCCTGGACGTTTTTTCAATAGTTGGAAGATATTGAATGTCTTCTTTTGAATCGGAACCCAGTTCCGTAAACCGTCGAGCCGAGGTTAAAACACGACTTTCCAATGTTCCTATAGCACGATTATATGATTCAATGGCGCGATCAAGATTTTTGCCGACGCTCATAAAATGATCCGTCAGGTTTCGCAATCGTTCATAGAGTTCTTTCCCCAAGTCACTGATTGCCTGGGTGTTATCTGCAATCCGCTCTTGCCTCCAACCATAGGCCACAGCTCTGAGCAATGCAATTAATGTTGTCGGTGAAGCAATAATAACGCGCTGATTGACACCTTCTTCAATAATTGTATGGTCTTGTTCTAGTGCTGCACTAAAAAATGTTTCCCCAGGCAAAAACATAATGACAAATTCGGGGGTTGCCTCAAATTGTTCCCAGTATGCTTTCGCGCTTAGTTTTGAAACATGATCACGAATATGTCGTGCATGCTCTTTCAGTAATGCAAGTTTTTGAAGTTCATCATTGCAATCCAACGCGTCCAAATAGGCCTTTAATGGAGCTTTTGCATCAACAATAATATTTTTGTTACCGGGCAATTTAACAATAAGATCTGGTCGAAGTCTGCCATCTTCCGAGTCTTGGGTTTTCTGTTCCAAAAAATCACAGTAAGGAATCATTCCCGCGATTTCTACTACTCTCTTTAACTGAATTTCTCCCCACCGGCCACGAACTGTAGGTGAACGCAGTGCCTTGGTCAAATTAATGGTTTCAGATCTCAATTTTTCTTGTGTGGCTACGAGTGATTTGACTTGTTCGGTTATACTGCCGTATGCTTTTTGTCGGGATTTCTCAAGCTCTTCAACCTGCGTAGCTACCTTCTTCAACGAATCGTGAAGTGGATTCACAAGTTTTTCAACTGATTTTTCTTTGTGTTCTAATTCTTTTTTCGATTGTTCCTGATAATTATCAAACATCGATTTTGCAAGGTCAAGGAACGATTTTGTGTTACTTTTCAATGCATCCGAAGATAAGGCTTTGAACGTTGTCCCTAATTCTACAGTGGCTTGATTTAGTATCTTTATCTTTTCCTTAGCTGCTTCTTTCTCATGGATAAGCGTGGTTTCCAAAACAGATATTTTAGCTGCAAGTGCATGATTTGATTCGTTTTTCTCAGCCAGATTTGTTAATGCGTCATTTCTATCTTTACTTGCCTGGGTAAGTCGATCCTGTAAAATTTCAGACTTTGATCGCAGCAAAAGCCACACAAATCCGGCACCGCAACATAATCCCATTATTCCGACGAAGATTATCAGATTGGAGTTCATTTTTTGTAGTTAATTTTAATGAATTGTAATATATTTATGGTCTCAACCATTCGACCTATCTGTAACTTAATCCGAAGGGAGGTACCTTTCAATCATTGAATTTTTTCTATTCTCAAAACTTTTGATTTATGGTTAATAGCTGATAAATATATAATTCAATTGTTCTAAATAAGGAGTTGCGCAAAAATAAACTATTCATCTTTTCACTTTGGTTTGGGGTAGATTTTGTCGATGCGATTGAACAAGACCGCAGAGATAGCCATCTATTTCGAGATTATTGTGATTGAGTAGCGACACAATGTGCAGTGAAGATAAGATGAAAAATGGATAGTTTATTTTTGCGCAACTCCTAACTTTCAATTTTCACTTTTTTTACCGGACCGGCTATGAATGAAAAACTTACTGTATTAATTGTCGATGATAATTCTTTAATTCGATTAAACTTAAAAAAAATCTTAGAAAAAAATAACTTTAATACAATTGAAGCAGAAAATGGAAAAATTGCCTTAAAGGCAATAGAGAATCATTTACCTGATCTTGTATTGCTGGATGTTATGATGCCGGTCATGAATGGTGAAGAAACATTAAAAGAAATTCGTGCCCGATTTAAAATTGGCGAGCTTCCGGTAATTATCGTAACATCAAACTCGGATCGACTTACATTAAAAAATTTAGTATCCCTAGGATGCCAGGATTTTATCGTTAAGCCATTTGATTATAATGTGCTCATTATCAAAATTCAGGAAATGTTTTCCGATCCTCTGCTTAAGAAGGGGCAGATCATAAACGAAAAGTCTCAAAAGATTGCTGAGAAAATCGGTCAGAAATTAGATTTGTATTTTGAGGAGGGATTTTTGGAGTTGATTTATAACATGGTCGTTGTAAAAAACTCGATGTTAAACTTGTCACCAAAGTTCACAACGTCTCAGGCTGATAAGAAAATGATAAACATTCTCAAAGAAGTAGTTAGCCTCAAGCGGGTAAAATCAGATTTGATGCGTACCATTAGCCGAACATTTCATCCCACTGACGACGAGATTCTTGATGCGATTATTAGCCTTGCAAAAGGCGAGTGTGATCGCATATGTAAAGACCTTAAAACTATATAAAAACTGGAAAATCATTTTTAATGACACAAACACCATCATCATTTTATGTTACTACGCCGATTTATTATGTAAATGATAAACCTCATATCGGCCACGCTTATACTACTATTCTGGCAGATGTAATATCGAGGTTTCATCGTTTACTCGGCGATCCCACTTTTTTTCTTACAGGCACTGATGAACACGGACAGAAAGTTGAGCAGGCAGCAAATAAAAAGGGGATAACACCTCTAGAGCAGTGTGACTCCACAGTCGTTCGTTTTCAGGATTTATGGCGGAAACTTGCTATTACCAATGACGATTTCATTCGGACGACCGAAGAACGGCACAAACAAATCGTTTCAAAAATATTGCAGAAACTCTACGATCAGGGTGAAATTTACAAAGCGGATTATATTGGATCATATTGTGTCCCCTGTGAACGATTTTTTACTGAAAAGGATTTGGTTGAGGGTAATTGTCCGGATTGCAATCGGCCGGTTGAGCAGATCGTTGAGTCTAACTACTTTTTCAAAATGAGTAAACATCAAGACTGGCTGATAGAATATATCAATAATAACCCCGACTTTATTCAACCTTCACATCGCAGAAATGAAACCCTGGGATTTTTGCGACAACCACTAGATGATCTTTGTATTTCCCGTCCCAAAGTACGACTTTCCTGGGGCATTGAATTGCCGTTTGATGCAGATTATGTCTGCTACGTTTGGTTCGATGCATTGATTAACTATATAAGTGCTCCCGGATATATTACTGATGATCAATCGTTTCAGAAGTGGTGGCCGGCAACCTGTCATCTTATTGGTAAAGATATATTGACAACACATACTGTATATTGGCCGATTATGTTAAACGCAATTGGAATCGATTTACCTAAGTCCATCTTCGCCCATGGATGGTGGTTGGTTGGAAAAGATAAAATGGGAAAGTCTCGCGGCAATGTTGTTGACCCAATGGAGGTGTGCAATCGCTACGGCACGGATGCATTTCGCTATTTTTTATTAGCTGAAATGACTCCGGGTAATGACGCAAGTTTTACAGAGAAAGCATTTATCGATCGATATAATACCGATTTGGCAGATGGATTGGGAAATATGTTAAACCGTGTTGTTCAGTTAATTAACCGCCATTTTGATGGTAAAATCCCTTCTTCTGGGTTACTCGAATCTGACGATGCAGAACTACAAACTGAAACACTTGCGGCAGTCAAGGTAATGGAAAGATCTATTACTGAAATGAAGTTAGATCGGGGGCTTGAAAGTGTGATGAAGGTGGTTAGAGCGTGCAACCGTTATTTTGAAAAAACGGCGCCGTGGCATTTAGCAAAAGAAAAAAACATAGACCGATTATCTACAGTCCTCTATACTGCTGCAGATTCCTTGAGAATTATTTCGGCTTTGCTTTATCCAATTATTCCTGAAAAAATGAATATTATGCGTTCGGCATTGGGAATTTGTAACAATAACATTGAGCCGAAATTAGCAGACACGAAAACATGGGGGATGTTAGAGTCAGGTTCTAAAATTGGTGATTTACCCTCGCTTTTTCCACGAATATTAGTGGAGAAAACACCCAAAAGTAATGGGGGAAATAAAAATAAAATCAAAGATGCGGACGATCAAAATTTGATAGAAATTACTGATTTCGCTAAAGTTAAGCTTATCACGGCTCGGATTGTATCTGCAGCAAAAGTTGAAAATACCAAGAAACTTCTGAAATTAATGGTTGATAGTGGCAATGACACGCGACAGATAATCGCGGGAATCGCTGAATCATACGAACCCGATAATTTGATAAATAAGACCATTATTATCGTTTCAAATTTAAAACCAGCAACGATTTGTGGAAATAAATCAGAAGGAATGCTGCTGGCAGCCAAGAACGGCAAGAAATTGAATCTGATTACGGTTGACGGTGGCTGTAATGCAGGTGCGAGTGTCGGATGATTGGAGTTTAGGGTATTATACCGACAGCCATCAGGTTTTCGACAGATTTCTGTAAAATTGTTGCCTGAAATGAAAAACGAATGTCGAAAAATCTACTGCTTGCAGTATATAACATGTAATTATTATCGCAGACTGTTATGACTAAATTGAAATACGGTATCATAGGCTGGCCAGTCAAACATTCGCGTTCACCACAGATGCAGATGTCAGCATTTCAAGCGCTAAATATCGACGCTCGGTATGATTTGATTCCAATTAAGCCTGAATGCCTGGCTACTGGAATTAAAGAACTTATTACCAAAGGATATTCCGGTTGGAATGTTACAGTTCCCCACAAGACCAACATCTTGCCTTTTCTTGATGAGACAGAAACAACAGCAAAAGTATGCGGAAGTGTAAATTCAGTCATTGTCCGGGATGGTAAGTCATTTGGATACTCTACTGATGGCTACGGATTACAGATGTCTATCAAAGAGTCATTCAGCATTGGGATTAAAGGCAAAACATTTTTATTCTGGGGATCTGGCGGAGCAGCAACAGCGGTAAGTGCACATTTTGTCAATTCAGGGGCTGAAGAAATTATATTAGTGAACAGAACTCTTGAAAAAGCTCAGGCATTAAAGCAAAAACTTCAAGTGGTTAGCACCAAGACTAATGTTAAGATATATCACCCAAGCCAAATTTCAGAACTAGCATCGGTAACCAAAACAGTTGATGTAATAATTCAGAGTACGAGTGTCGGACTTAATACGGAAGACCCGATATCAATCCCCAAGGAGTTATTAATCCCATCGTTAAATTTGGTCGACATGATATATTCAGAGACCATTTTACTTAGAGCAGCGAAAAAGTTAGGATGCAATGCGATTGATGGTAAAGGAATGTTATTGCATCAAGGGGCCAAAAGTTTTGAGATTTGGACAGAAAGAGAAGCACCAGTAAAAGTTATGAGAAATGCGTTAAAATCTTAGCCTAAGTTGCCTAGATAAGCTCGGCGTAAGTCCTTCGGGTATATTTTCAGCTTTTCTCGATTTTGGTGAAAACCGTTATAAGCAGCATAATCCAGTAACATGACTGCGGCCAACTGAATTGGTTTAGTCGAAGTCCTTCCGGCAACCTTATCTATTATAATTACTACTGTAATTTCCGTTTTTTTATAGAATTTTTCCTTCGAAGAACGAGTGTGTTTTTATCTTCCAGCAACCATTCAAATTCTTCGCCTTTGGCCAATTCCATTGTATCAACAAGAACTACCGGCACAGTGACAAAGAAAGTATTATTTGTTGGGCGACTTACT
>JAJFLO010000234.1 GCA_021772675.1 Verrucomicrobiota bacterium
CCCGATACCCCGACCGCTTGCGGCGGGGTAGTTCATTTTCTCCTAGCTGAGGGGAGTCTTGAATCAGAGTTGCTTTCCTATCTTTAGTTGTGTTGGTGTCTCTTTCATCCTTGCCGACAAGGGCAATAAGCTGTTCCATAACATTCAACAGAGACATTGCCTGGGCATTTATTTCCTCTGCGGCAGCGGCGCTCTCTTCGGAACTGGAGGCATTATTCTGGGTGATCTCATTCATTCCAGACATGGTTTGATTTATCTGCTCCATCCCGATGGCCTGCTCCTTTGATGATACTGTTACCTCTCCTATAAGCCCTTTTAGTTTCACGACAATGTCAACCACCGCCACAAAGGCTTTTTCGGTTGATTGAGTTAGATCGCTGCCTTCTTTGATCTTCTTCATCGAGCTGTCAATAAGTTCGGCAGTATTTTTAGCCGCTTCAGCAGACCGTTGAGCCAGATTTCTCACCTCATCCGCGACCACGGCAAATCCGGCGCCGGCCTCACCGGCTCGCGCTGCCTCTACTGCTGCATTAAGGGCTAAGAGGTTGGTTTGAAAGGCAATTTCATTAATGACTTTAATTATTTTTCCTGTTTCCTCACTGACTACAGTGATATCATCAATGGCTGATCTTAAATCTTTCATCTGATCATTAGCCTGTGCGACTATTTTACCAGTATCTTCTACTATAGAATTGGCTTTGATAGAGGTATCCGAGTTGTTTTGAATCGTAGCAGAAATCTCTTGCAACGATGAGGACGTTTCTTCTAATGATGACGCCTGCTCTGATGCCCCTTCGGCTAATTTCTGGCTTGCGGTGGAGACCTGTTGCGAACCTGACGCAATCTGTTCTGTGCTCACTGATAAAGTGTCTACTGCTGTTTTGACCGGATTAACGATGGCTCGGGTAATGATCATGCTGCAAATGATGGCCAATACTATCCCGATAATCACGACTGCGATAATAACAATGAGAGCCTGTGTTTCCTGAGATTTTCCCTGATCATGAATATACTTATTGTACTTTGCTAATGCGGGTTCTAGCTTGTGAATATGATCCCTGAACTCACTGATACGTGTTTCTATTTCGTTATTTACTTGCACAAATCGATAGAAGTCTTCTTTATACTTGTCTGCATCCTTCACAATTTTTTCGCTGTCTTTAACATTCGAGACGATAAGTTGTTTTAGCTTGGCATGATCCTTTTCTAACTTCCCAACATATTTTTCTTGTCCTCTGAGCATATAGTCTTTTTCACGTCTTCTGCACATGAGCATAGCTACGGTAATTGCCGGATTCAGGTTTTTTATTTCTTCTTCTACTGTATGTACTGAATTTCTTAATGAACCATACAGACCAGTTACTGGACTTAGACCTCTTTTTTCATATAATTTAACGACTTCGTTGAAAATTTGTGTATATTGATTTACAGAAGTCTTTAGAGATCTTAGAGTGGCAATCTGGTTTTCGTTTTCTTCCAGCCCAATTAATTTGTTCAGATTGTCATGTACTGATATTATAGCCTTTTTATTCTTTTGATCGACATATTTATTTTAGCGCCTTCTTGATCATGTCTTAAGATGAAATCCTTTTCTGCTCTTCTTGCCACCAGCATAGATTCAGATGTTTTTAATGAATGTTCCAATAAGTTTTTGCCTTTCACAAGTCTTCTATATGAAAATGCTGAAACGCCCACGAAAAGCAGTTCTAATAGAGCGAATCCTAAGATAATAAGTGTTCCAATTTTCATATTTTTTCTCCATTAATTATATGTTTGATATTCTGTAGATTTAGCGATATTGGCAATCACATTTAAGTCATCTGTAGTCAGGACTTTTTCAATATCCGAAAGGACTCTGACCTTCTCCTTATCCATTCCTTGAATGATACCTGTGTTGACATCAACACCGAAATATGGGGTTTCATCATAGTCTTCATCGTTGATCTGAATGACCTTAGAGACCATATCAACCACAGCACCAATGAGCAATTGTCTACTGTTGGCGCTGATTTCGATGATAATAATACTTGTTCGATCATCATATTCTTTGAAATCCATGTTGAGTTTGAGCCTTAAATCAATAACGGATATATTTTTATCTCGAAGATTCAGCACTCCTTTAATATAGGCAGGAATATTCGGTATTGTCGTAATATCGATGAGACCGAGAATTTCCCTAACATTTTCAATTTTAATCGCATATTCCTCATTGTCTAGGAAAAACGTGAGGAATTCGCTTTTCGTAGTCGTTTTTGATTGGTTTAAATCATGTAAGGCTTGTGACATAACTTTTTTCCCAAAAGATGTTATTTAGTTCTTTTTAAAGAAATCACCAAAACTATCACAGGGGTGCTTGATTGATCACGTTTCAATCCGCAGACTGTTATTAAAATTTGTATATCAGGTCAAGTTGATAAAGTTCTCCGTCTTGATCCACGCCATTGATTTCTTTAAGATCCAAATATGTTCCTCCAAGTGAAACGGTGTCTTTCAATTTATATTTCACACTGAACTTATGTCCCTTGACATCCGTATCAGTCATTCCGGCGGTATCACCAAAATCACTATCCTTTATTTCACTATACATTGAATCAGCTTCAATAGCAGCATAGGTATATCCCAGTTTTAAACGGCCTGCTTCGCCGGAGATACCTACTGCCCAGGCACTATCATTATCGTCTGGCTTCAAAGCACGACCAGCGTTGTCAAGAATGCCCGTGTGACCAACAACGCCATCAGCGCCGAAATTAATTGCTCCATGCCCGAACAGTTTAACCTTCGCGTCACCGATTTTTGTTTTCAGATGAAAATAAAAGTCTCCAATATTGAAATCAAAATCATCATCAATCGCGTCTAGAGTTCCAGGAATTCCAGGAGGCGGGTTAGTGGTCATAGTCTCCGGATCAAAATTCTGACTGGTTGCGGCATCATTGAAATGATAGTAAGCTCCAGCAACTACAACTTCGACGTCTTCAGATTGATATGTATACCCCATCTGAGATCCGAAAAGAATCGCATTTGCTTCATCTCTACCTATATGGAAAACATCGTAAACACCCGTTGTTACAAACAATCCATTAAAATCAATTGAGGTGGTTAATCCAACTGGACGGACATCTCCATCCCATAATATAAACGATGTCTGAAATGGATTTTTTTGCTGACCGATGGTTAACTTTACATTTTCCCAGTTATGTTTGGCATAGGCGTAATCCACCCTTAAATCACCCGTTTCAAATACGGCGCCGTCCGAAAAGGTATCATTTGTGCTTGTGGCACCCGTACCACCAGTCGCGACGCCAACGCCGAATTCCCAACTATCTTCTTGGTTTGTCCAAGTACCTCCAATTCTAAGTCTGAGACGTTGACGATCTCGTGTCTGTTCTTTTGCGGCACCAATTTGCCTTTCCTGGCGTTCATAGCGAAATCTGGCATCACCCTTAATTGCAAATCTATCTATTTTTTTGCCGAGTTTTACTCTTGGAGAATCTTTGATGACGCTGTAACTTTCATTGAAATCGATCATTCTTTCATCGATGTTATTTAATCGATCATCAAGTCGTTTGCCTTCTCGCAAATCATTCTCCGAGATCACTTCATTTTGGTGTTGCAGTTGATTTCGAAGGGAATTAATTTCATTTTGTTGTTTTTGTAATTGCCCCTTCATTTCGAGTACAAGTTTTTTCAGTTCCACAAATTGATCGTCATTTGCGATTAAGTATTGACAAGTAAATGCGAATAGTATTAGAATTGAGACCGTTTTTTTTATATTCATTAATTTTAATTCCTATTTTTTCATAATTTAAAATTTGGCAATAGTTCTAACCTGAAAAATTTATCAGCATTCTGCTATGCCCCCTAATCTCTGCGCAAATACGCAATTTTACATCTCAGTGAATGAAAATTCACTTTCACTGTGAAACTTTCTCTAATCAACTTATTATGAGCGAGTTAAGTGCTCTTGAGACGAACCACATGAATTATTCAGGCTAAAGATCGATGTAATAAAGTCAATAATCGTAGAGTACATATATTGGTAAATGTCCCTAAGCATTAATTGGGAACCGATAATTTAGCCTCCTGTTTAGAGAGCTTATATTCTATTATCCATCACCTCCAATTTTTTAATTAAGTAATTTGAATTCACGAGTTTAAGCTTTGAATTCAAATTTTTTATTTTCCAACCTCAAGCGAACGTGATGCCATCCAAAAGCAGATCATGGTCATCAATCTGTTTAAGACATTTGTATGGGTACTTTTTGAGCTGGCATATTATATACCAAATTGTTTTGATAGAATCATAATTGATTTTCCTATAATTAGTTATGACGGTTTAGGAATGAGGTTTGGTGAGGCATTAAATTGGATAAGATAAAAAAAATTATAAAAAAATAAAAATTTTTAAGTTTCAAGGATTTCCGAGATGATTGATGGATGGAAAACACTTGCTCGGATGTGAAGGATGAAGGATGCATCTCCAGAGACATCTATTCCAATGAAAAGGTCATCGAACCCGTACGTACATAATTCAGAAAATTTGTATTCAAAGATGGTGCGTCGCGATGTGCAGGATTATGATAGACATGGTCAGGCAGCGAGTCGATTGCTAGATAAGCTCGGCGTCAGTCCTTCGGTAGTACGCGGAGTCGTTTTTGATGAAATTTCGTTCGTATTGAAGTACGTTGATGCGAGGATCATTGTCTTCCACGCGGACGGAAATCCGCAAGCAATGCCCGCCCTTTGGGTTGGCTGTACTGGCGAATTTGCATCTTCGGAGAATCGACGTCTACCTCAGTACTCTCACTCACCGTTCGAAGATCCAACTCCATCCAGTACGGACAATGCGTTACCGAAGGACTTACGCCAAGCTTATCAAGGTTGCTCCGCAAATCAATAGAGTTAATCCAGAGTTTTCACACTACTTCTGTTACAAAAGCGTATGTCACCTAAATTCAAACTTTTAGCTTGTTTCGCGATTCTGTTTAGCAGTACTCAACACACTGGCATCCGTTCGTCAACGTCTAATAATTAAATATAGGCAGTCTAAGATTTCTCTCCACAACGTTTGTGAAAAAACTGGGTTAGGGGACAGTACGTCATTCTATTTGATCAATTTTGTCTTAATTCATACACCATATTTACGGGACATTGCCGACTTAAAAATTAGCGAATGAAAATTCTTGGACAGACAATGATATCGTCATAATTTAAATAAGGTTTATTCTATTGGACATCATAGATCGTTGCGAAAATCACCGTGAATTCGAGCGAAAGATGGCTGAGTTTGCCAATGAAATGAAAAAGGGGCGCATTCAATGGTTTCCCGGTAAAATGGTATCATCCATGGGAGATTGGACTTCGCTGGTAGGTAATAGAAACAGGAACGCCCCCACTAAAGAGGTCTTTTATGGAGTAATTATGGGTGAACTCTGAGAAGTGCCCTGACTTGGCGATATGTCTGTGGGAGTTCATTCATCCGCCGCGGTGCAATGCCTAGCTAAATGAAAAGCTACAGCTGAAGCAGTGAATTAAAAGCGACGAGTCAATTCTTCAATGTTCGCCATTTGATACCCGTTCTTTTGCCATTTCGAACATTCCATTTTATGAAATTTCACAATTTCACTTGTGAGATCTCGTAATTTTCGAAATTTCAAGTCAATTTTGCGTGGACATGAAATTCATAAGTTGTTAATAATAAATATATAAAACTGAAAAATACATAATTGGCATCATTCATTCTCTCCTTCTTTCAAAAATGTTTAATCATAACAACAGAAATGAAAGGACAGAAAAAATGGCAAACCGATTCAAAGCTATAATTTTAATCTTAGTATCAATCGTTGCGTCGATTATTA
Source organism: Verrucomicrobiota bacterium (assembly GCA_021772675.1). Classification (GTDB taxonomy): domain Bacteria; phylum Verrucomicrobiota; class Lentisphaeria; order JABSQK01; family JAJFLO01; genus JAJFLO01. The sequence goes on from JAJFLO010000234.1 coordinate 5,856, forward strand.
AGGGACAAGTTCCGCATTGGAAGACTAAACATCGTTTAACTGCTTGGCGCTAATTAAGTATAAGCTACCGCTACATGAGTGGGTAATCGATTCATTTGCATGTAATTATTTTTACACAAGAAATTAATATAATTAGCCATATACTTCAAGCAGTAGGTTTTTCGACATTCGTTATTCATTTCAGGCAACAATTTTACAGAAACCTGTCGAAAACCAGATGGCTGTCGGTATAAGAGGTGACGTCGAGGCAATCAATGGCAAACTTATCTTGGCGAAGGCAGTCGTTCAAAATCAACTTGGATTTAGCAGCTGAATTTTGGAAATTAAGAAATTCGCTAAAATAAAAAAAACTCAATACCGTTTCGTACACTGATTTTGCCATTAATGAACGTTTTAAATGGGAAAAGGGAGCTACAGTCAATCGAGATATTATCGCCGAATCGACCTTGCGGAAGCACGTTATTATAAAAAGTGCTGAAGTGGTGAAAGATGGCGCTGGTTGGCATTTGCAATGTCATTTGGGCCAGTCATGCAGGGCAATATAACTCCTTAGATTGTAACCTTCTGTATTTTTTGGGATTATAAATAATTTGGACTCATGAAGAAATCAGCGCGATGCATTGATGCAGAGAATATCCCAGGAATAAAGAGGTGTAGAAGATGTCATACAACATTAATTTCATCGTTAAATAAATTTAGCTAATAGAGCCATGTTGGACTTTGGAAATCGTCACGTGAAAATCGTCAAATTAAGATCCTTTTTGTCTAAATTTGATGGAGATATTATGCTTCGCGGATTGACGATCATTTAGATAAAGACAGGCCAGGAATGCGTTTTTCTAAGCAGATCATTCCAACGTCGAATAAATTTTAAATATTCAATGCTGTTTTTAGCCTGATTAATTCATGCGGCTTTGTTACGAGAGTGCTTAGCTTACTTTAGATCAATGAGTTATGTGGATTCCGAAGGTGAAGGAATAGTGTTGAAAATCCGCCGTGGTGGAAACTATTTCAAGTCTTTGGGTTCTTCATAACTGGCTTATATGAAATGAGATATGCGCACTCAGTAGAAACCGGATGAATTAGTCAGGTTAGACGTTACTGATCATTGTATGATGGCTGGGAGATATTGACACAAATCACCATGTGGAAAGGAGAAAATAAACGGCATGATCAACTTAATCGTTTTATACATTGTAAAGTGTGTGAAAAAATTAACTACCCAGAGTGTTAAAAGGTTAGCGAAAATTGCCGATCAAACCTATGTGAAATTCAATGATGGCATTCATGCTAGATATGTAACATATCAATAATTGGATCCACAGGTATTCTGGAATGATTTGGGTATTAATATTGTCATTACATATCATTTAGATTACCCAATCTAGTTGGAAATGAATTGTTTCTCGCATTTATATGCATGGAAATTGAAGCGATTGTAGAACGTCTTGTAAAAGTCTATCCAAGCTGAATTTTGAGCGTGGTCGAGCCGCTTGAAATGGCATACTACAGCTGTAGATTGGCGAAGAAGCACCTTATGCAGGTGTGGGCCTCAAGGGCATACGTTTCTTTAGTCCAGCTTCAGTGGGATGCATGGCATTAACCTATGTGTTTTACGCAAAATAACCGTTGCTGTGCAAATATAGGCAAAAAGGTGATGCAGAAAGCTCTGTGTGCTGCTTTTATTAATTAATTTTATTATTTTAGCTTTTATTACTAATAATCTGCATATTTGCATTATAAATCACATTAGCTATATATGAAGAGCGTGTATTCAAAATGTGAGTGACTCTGGTGAATGCCCGGGTTGAGGTAAAAGTAACGCGGTCATTCCTGGCTGCGCACATGTTATTCAGCCAGGAATGGCCGATTTACTATTTGTCACTCACATTTTGAA
>JAJFLO010000235.1 GCA_021772675.1 Verrucomicrobiota bacterium
TGTAGAATCATGAAGTTTTTTCCTTCGTCATTCATAATTCTTTGTTCGATATTCGATATTCAATTTAAATGAAAGGAATATTTTTTAACAAAAGTGTAAACTACTTTTTCGAGCTTAGCGTGAAGCATCCCAAATTTTCCAACATCCAATTCCATCAGCGAATGCGGAATTAAGATTTCAAGGGGGACATACGCTTCTTTTATAGGCAGATTTAAATGGATATTGTTCCCCAGTCCGATCAAGCGCAGCTTTGCTGTTTCTTCTCTAAGTCGCTGTTGATAGGCTGCAACAGCAGGCGAAAGCGATGGCTGTGATAAAGGCTTGGATTGTTTTTTCCTGCTAATAGAACCTTTGCTTTTTTTCTTTTCTGCACCGTTATCCTTTTTATGCCAATGCCGGTCAGGATCGTTTAACCATATAGATAAATCTTTACCTAAAACCGCTTTAAACGATTCGAGATCAAGAAACGTGTTATAAAATAGTGGGGGTGATCCATTAGATAATCGTTTCTTAAAGGCGCAGACCTTCTTCCACTGGTCAAGCGCTAATGTTGCCTGTTCGAGATCTGCAGGTAATTTTAGAGTTTGAATATCCTGAAAAAACCACTTAATCTCAGGAAAATCATTTTCCTGATTTGCTTTAAGCGCCCATTCAAACTCTTCTTCGGTTCCTGATTCATGATCACTCGTAGGCAGTCCAGAGCGTTGTCCCAGTACGCCAATTACCAAAGAAAGTGAACCCTTAAATCTTTCTAACGTTTGCTGAGTAATAAGTTTTTGGGGCTCACCTACACCATATGTAGCGTAATTCTCCCAGTCAACAACCTCAAACCGGATGTGCCAGCGTTTGGCAGTGCTGATATTGAATTCGCGAAAATACTGACGCACTGCCTGGCGATAGTCAGACATATCGTTAGGAGATGCCAGGAAAATATGGTAAATTTTTTGCTTTAGGGGATTCATAGGAGAATAACTTAATCACCATTAATTTCCTTTACTATATTGAATCAAAAAAATTTGCCCTCAGGCATTTACAGACAAAATGAATTTATTCAAGGTTGAATTGCCGTTATTTTGGAGTTCAAGCTTCAGCTTGGTTTTTGTTTTTAGAGGACTTTAATAGGCAAACTTTAGGGTGTTATTTTCATCCCCTCCCCCTCACATCTCCGGTGGATCCCAATCTTTGCCATAATCTGTAATTGGATAGTTTCTCCACACTTTGCCGGCTTTATTGCGTCCAAAATCACGGAGAAAATCGTCGGCACTCGAAAACGCCCAATCCTGCCATTGGTTCACATACCCATGATGAACCGGATTATGATGAATATAATTCATTGTCGACCAGAAGTGAGCATCTGATTTTATCGACGTTTCCACCAGATTATACCATACTTTTCGGCCCCTGAGATTTTCTTCGCCATTCCAATAATATGACGTGCTGCCATGTATCCTTGATAACCGATTCAGGGCCTTCTTTACATCACTAGTTTTCACTAAAAGATGGTAGTGGTTGGGAAGAATTACCCACGCATAAATACATTGTACTTCCACTCGTAATTGCATCAATATTTTCTCTTCAAAATCAGCCATTCTTTGCGGAGAATTGCCGATTATCGGTCGGTGTTCATAACATGCAGCCGTAATATGATACTGCGTTCTTTGACTCTCACGATGGGGCGGACTATGCCAGGGCAAACATGTTAGCCTTCTTAATGACAGAACATCCGCTCTTTGGGATTTCTGCATTTTCCTCCAGTTGTACAAATTTGCCGATCCTTGTGCATTAAATTTACCGCTAAATATAAAAACCGATCTGTCTTGAAACCCTTTACGAAGGGACTCAAACTCTAGTTTGTTGTTTTCATTCGCTCCCGCTCACTTCTCCGACCGAGCTCAATCTTGGAATAAAATGACAAACCGTTAGCAAAGAAACCATGCTGAAGCATGAACTCCAAAATCACGCCAACCAATGAATCTTTTTCGAAGTTCACCATTATCCACGTTAAACTATCGACAGCAAATCTTTGGAGTTCAAACTTTAGTTTGTTGTTTTCATCAGCTTTCCGGTGAATCTTTCAGTAATGTGGTTATTCCCAACCAAGCTTTCCAACACTCCAGAAATTCATGCCGGCTTAAGACTGCGGGCTCCGCTTCCTCAGCCTTCAATCCGTCCTGAATTCCTGTCGTTTCCTGTTATTCTTTATTAACTCCCTGACCTGTGGGCCAAGACAACCCGAAAGCCAATGAGGTTGCTCCGGTTAGACGGCCCAATCCCGTCACGATTAGCCGACCGGCAGTCCACAGCGTTGAGGTTCCAACAACCACCGCGCAACACACGCCCGGAGCCTATGGCTGGACCTTTTGGATTAGAAACGTCTTCCGCAGAATAATCGCCATACCTATCCTGGCACCATTCGAATACATTACCATGCATATCATAAAGACCCCAGGCATTGGCTTTATAAGAGTCGACCTCAGATGTTTTTCCAAGGTAGCGACCCTTTTTTGCATTTCCATAGGGATATTTACCATTAAAATTAGCTAAGGTTGAATCGAAGTTTTTTCCGTCGCCCAGGCTAAATGGGGTATTTGTACCGGCTCGGCAGGCATATTCCCACTCGGCTTCGGTTGGCAAGCGAATACTTGGCCCTGCCCATTGACAATATGCCTGTGTATCGTCCCAGGAAACACCAACTACTGGCTGTTTTGGATTGTTAAATCGACTATTATTCCAATATTCCGGAACCTGATAATCAACATTCGCCTTGAGAAACCGACCATATTCTTCGTTAGTTACAGGAGATTTTCCCATCATAAACGTTGAAATCTGTACGGAATGCACAGGTCTTTCTCTTTCACTTTCATCAGATCCCATCATAAACATTCCAGAGGGAATGTTAACGAAAAAGATGCCTGTCTTTTCATCGATTTGAACTTTAGATTCTTCATGAAGCAATTGATCGGCTCTCTGCATCTGTTCCACAGTCAATGTTGATCGCTGCCGAACAACAATTTCGCCAGCAAATGCCGCCAGTTCCTGATTCTTATTATCGACTAACTCCAGACAAATACCGGCAAGCTCAGGCAGGTCTTGATCACGTAACAACCGAAGAATCGCCACTTTCGTGGCTACCCTCGTTCCGGGTTTGTTCAACGCCTCAATAAATGGATCAAGCACCGGATGTAACGCTTCATCGATACACTGACTAATGAATTCGCTATTGGATTCCAACAGATTATCCTTCAGTATGGCCTGAAAAAATGCCCGGACAAATGGCCCTCTGCCTATTCCAAGTGTCAGAAGAATCACCTCTCGCCACCAACTTTGACCAATAGTGTTGGTAAGGCTTTCTACTTTATGTTCGCTTTCCGCGTATACTGCTGCAAGATATTCCTGAAATGTCAGATGTAGAAAGCCGCATCTCCCCGGGCTGGTCGTCACAAAAATACCGCATTCATCCCGCATACGCGCAATGAATTCCTGACCATTCTTTCCCAATCCTGAATCTGTAGATATATTGACCAAAAACTGTTCAACTTCCTTTTCCATTTCATGTTCATCAGCAGACGTGCGGTTTTCTTGACGATGCAGCCACCAGGAAAGAGAGGCTAATACACTTTCCGCCGCCTCGGGTTCAAATCTCACGAGTTTCTGTTTTTCCCGGACTTCCTGACGCCAATATTCCAGGAAAACACGAATACACTTTGCGTATAAAGAAGAACGACGCCTGGGAAGATTATGGTCCTGATGATGGACAGTACAAAGGATGGTTAATAAAAGCGGGTTAGTCCGTAACTCTCGTAACCGACCAATCCTGAATTCTGACTGCCCCAACAGATCCAAAAGAGATTTACTGTTTGACTCTGCTTCATTATTTGCTTTGTCAGTATTACCAAGTAATTGAATGCAGACAGTCTTGTACCAGCACGACACAAAATCATTGACATCCGTGTCTGCCAAAGGCTGTACATGGCAGGCTAAAAATGATGGCCCCAGATTAACTTTTCCATAATAGCCCTGATAGCGACTCGTCACGAGAATGAAATCATGGACACGGTTCTTCAATGCCGTTTGAATCAGTGTGCAGACATCAGCACGTGTATCTTCGTTTACAACTTCATCCAACCCATCAAAAATCCACAGCAGCGGTTTATAATTCAGTAAATCTGACCCAGGGTCGGAAATATCGGAGGCCAAGGTTTCAGCATGTGATTCACGTTTGAGAAAGGCTGATAAACCATCTTTTACATCCCCCTGACAAAGGTCACGCAATTTTAAAAATACAGGAATTGTATTTTCCGGCAACCCGACGGCGGTAGGTGTTTCTGTTCCGCTTGCCAATCGCCAACAAATTTGACGCGCTGCTGTGGTCTTACCTGACCCGGGATCCCCCAGTAAAGCAACACCTCGTTTTCCTGATTGCCTGGCTCGCTTGAAAAGCTCAGACACATCAACATCTTTATCTGCATAATCAGATTCACACAATCGTTCATCATTAAACCGACCGACCTCTTTTGCGACCATCGCCCGATCAATCAGTGCCTTAAGAGGGATATAGGCCTGCTCAATCGGCAGTTCAATCTGCATGTGTTGCCCGAGTCCAATGAGATGCAATTTAGATGTGTCTTCGGCTAATCGAAGTTGATAGTCAACAATGGCGGCTGACTTTAACATTGAGCCACGCTGGTTTGCACTCTTTTTAGATTTGGCATTTTGGGTATGCCAATGCCGGTCAGGATCATTTAACCATAGAGACAAATCTTTGGTTAAAACCGCCTTAAACGATTCGAGATCGGGAAACTTGCTATAAAATATCGGGAGTAATCCATTAGACAATCGTTTTTTGAAGGCGCAGACCTTCTTCCATTGATCAAGCGCCAATGTTGCTTGTTCGGGATCTGACGGCAATTTTAGCGTCTCTATATCCTGAAAAAACCACTTAATCTCCGGAAAACCATTTTCCTGATTTTCTTTTAGCGCCCAATCAAATTCCTCTTCGGTGCCTGATTCATGATCACTCGTCGGCAATCCAAAGCGTTGTCCCAGTATGCCAATTACCAAAGCAAGTGAACCCCTAAATCTTTCTAACGTTTGTCGGGTAATAAGCTTTTGCGGTTCACCGACACCGCAGGTAGCATAATTCTCTCAGTCAACAACCTCAAACCGGATGTCCCAGCGATTGGCAGTGCTAATATTGAAGTCATTAAAATACTGACGTACTGCCTCGCGGTAATCCGACATATCGTTAGGAGATGCCAGGAAGACATGATAAACTTTTTGGTTGGGGGGTTCCATAGGTGAATAACTTAATCACCATTAATTTCCATTACCACATTGAATCAAAGAATTTGTGGGTTTGTGATCCAACATTAAACCTAAAAATTCAGTATTATGTTGAGCTCAACATAATACTGAATACTTACCATTAAACAATATCTCTCATCATAGAAGAGTATGTTTTGCTATTGGGCGTTTGGATTCAAATGAATTTCTCCGCAGCAACCCCAAAATAGGGAGTCCGTATTCAAAATGTGAGTGGCAAATAGTAAATCGGCCATTCCTAGCTGAATAACATGTGCCCAGCCTGGAATTGCGCTACTTTTACTTCAATTCAGGAATTTCAGGAACCACTCACATTTTGAATTCAGACTCAAAATAAGAACTGCGAACTCAGCCAGCTCTTGAGGAATTAAACTAATGAGTGGGATTAAAAGGAGTAATTATGGGTGAATGTTTTTTGAGCATTAAGATTTCGTATAACTCTTGGTTGGAAGGCAAGCTTTTGGAGGGTCACTGTCCTCAGTGACCGTTTGCTTTGTGTATGCTCGGTCACTGAGGACAGTGACCCTCCAAAATAATTCATTCACCCATATTTGCTGGACTAAAAGTCACCTTATTCAACAACTGAAATATCAATACATCGCGATATACCGAAAGCCATCAGGTTTTCGACAGGTTTCTGTAAAATCACTGCCTAAATTGACAAACGAATGTCGAAAGAATTACTGCCTGCAGTATACGAGCCCATGTTATAATTTGGCCGCACAAAATTTACAGAACGTTGCATCGCTGTCGTGACCTTCTTTGCTGCATTGTGGACAAGCCTGAACAGTGACTTTTGAGCCTTTGAATGCGTGTGATAATTCAACAGTGACAATTCCAGTGGGTACGGCAAGAATACTATAACCTAAAATCATCGATATCGCAGCGAGCACCTGACCAAAATTTGTTTGTGGTGAAATGTCACCATAACCAACGGTGGTTACAGTGACAATGGCCCAATAAACACTTTTAGGTATGCTAGTAAAACCATTTTCCTCTCCTTCAATTAAATACATGGATGCGCCAAGGATAATAACCAGGGCAAATACTGTTACCACAAAAACGGTAATCTTATGCAGGCTCGCACGAAGCGCTTTTACAAGTAATTCAGCTTCCCCAAGATATTGTATTAATTTGAGCACTCGAAAAATACGCAATACTCTTAAGATTCTCACGACAACAAGGTAATGCGTTCCTGGTAAAAGCAAACTTAAATATGTGGGCAAAATGGCAAGTAAATCAATGATTCCAAAAAAACTGAATGCATATTTAAAGGGGCGGCCAATACTCAATAGTCGAAGTATGTACTCCATTGTGAACAAAATGGTAAACATCCACTCTAAACCCAAAAACAGAGTGCCGTATTTTACTCGTATTGACGCAACGCTATCCAGCATGACAACGGTGACACTGAAAATGATGCAGACGATTAAAATAACATCAAATGCCTTGCCGGCAGTTGTTTCAGCCTCAAATATGACTTCATGAATCGACCGCTGCCAGGGTTTAAGAGATTGATTTCGTTGATTGGTTTCCATCATATTTATTAGATTTCAGATTGGAAAATCCGGCTCACAACAGTGAAATAAGTACGGTTGATATATACCGACAGCCATCAGGATTTCAACAGGTTTCTGTAAAATGGTTGCCTGACATGAATAAGGAATGTCGAAAAACCAACTGCTTGCAGTATAGTAGCAAACCGAAGTAAAACGGGGTCAAGACCGTCATTCACCGTACAGAGTGTATCAATGTTTTGCTCATCTGACAACATTAACCAATCAGTAATTATGGGCGAATGTTTTTTGGGCATTAGATTCCATAAATATATATAAATAATTTGGGATGCTTCACAAGATAGTTTACACTTTTGAGTATGCTGTGATAGAAACTGCAAAAAAATAATATCGAATATCGAACAAGGAATGTAGAATCATGAAGTTTTTTCCTTCGTCATTCATAATTCCTTGTTCGATATTCGATATTCAATTTAAATGAAAGGAATATTTTTTTAACAAAAGTGTAAACTACTTTTTCGAGCTTAGCGTGAAGCATCCC
>JAJFLO010000236.1 GCA_021772675.1 Verrucomicrobiota bacterium
GTTCCTATTTAAAGGTTTTTTCCCGATACCCCGACCGCTTGCGGCGGGGTAGTTCATTGGTAAATGGTGTCTCCAGAATACTCTTTGATGTGGTTAGGGGGATCATTGGCTTTTTCCTGTTATCGTCAATGCAGAGATTGACGATAATTCTATAAAACCATGTGGTGAATTTTGTTTTTCTATGAGCTTTCCAGGATTCAGGATTTTCCCATAGTTTGATGAATGCTTTTTGGACAATATCTTCCGCATCATTTTTATTGAAGAGGAATCGGTATGAAATGCTGTAAAAACGTCGTGTATGACGTGCCACCAATTCCGCAAACGCATGGTGATTACCATCTTGAATTTTTTGTAATATGGCATTGTCATCCTGTTGCGACAGCGGTAACTGCATAATCGATGGGTATTTCTAATTTTGAATTGGCGATATCCGTAGCAATTAAACAGTTTGAAATATAAAAAGAGAGAGTCACGACCTACTTTATCGCCTGTATTGATTGATTTCATCGTTATTTCCTGAGAAACATCCTATCCTGATTAATTCATGCACTATCGTAACGAAACCGCATGAATTAATCAGGCTATACTTTGAATTAAGTATCGAAACTTATTGCTAAGTTATAGGCTAAACTCCAGTGCTTATGATTTAATTCATATGAGTTTGTTTGAGTCCATACTTGAGTGTGCAATTAAAATTTTGAAGCAGATTATACCTACAAATCGAAATTTAAATACGATTTAGAAACCATTCTTAATCCTGCAAGAATGGTTTCCAAAAATCGACATTGCGGATCTAATAATTACTGTTTGTGCTAGTGTTATTTAATCGATTTTCTGGCCCCCTCAGTGGTTTGTGGGGAGGCGGTAATTGTGCTAGTAGTTGACGCTCTTCCTTAGTGAATTGCGAGGCAATTTTGGCCAGGGTACCATCCATTTTATCTCGAATGATATCATGTAACTTGTGGATAGATCGTTTTGTTTCCAGAAAGAGTTTCTCATCAAAAGAATCTTGTTCAAGAAGTGATTTCATCTGATTTTCCAACTGATGGATGTCGCGACGTACATTCCCGATTTCATCCCTTGCTCCTCGCATCATGCGATGAAATAACATCTCCTTTTCGTAGGGGAGTTGAGATAGAATCCCCTGAGGTGATGGCGGGTGGCGATAATGCTGGTCATTAGATGAAAATGCACTAATAGATGAAAATATGAAACCAATGATGGTGGATTTAATAATTAATTTGCTCACTTTTTGCTCCTAATAATTAGTCATTAGTTTTAATGGAACTGGATTAATTCAACAAGCTTGTATCATGATTTATACTACATTTATACTACTTGATACGATTGAGAATGAAAAAGTCTTCGCAGATTTTTCTAAAAAAATTAAAAATATTGGTTTTTTCCAAAATGTCTGAGGCTACAGGAGCTACCCGCGATGCGACCTCGATTAATATGTCCAGCTTCTTTGGGGATATAGATCGGACAAACTCTAAAATTCAATACTACCATGTATACAGACAGCCATCAGGTTTTCGACAGGTTTCTGCAAAATTGTTGCCTGAAATGAATAACGAATATCGCAAAACCTACTGCTTGCAGTATATGTCGCTCCCCGGAGACAGACCCGACTTGCGTGGATTATACCAGCGTGTCTCATCACAGCTACTTGGATAATGGAGGATCATCTGCGGGATTTTATTCGAAAATGGGATTAAATGTGGTACATGATTGTCTCAGCATGTGATGGATTTTTCGAAGATTAAAAGGGATGAAAATGAACTGATTAATGCAACTTGTTTAATAACAATCTTTTAATTATTTAAACTAATAGTTGGATTGAAAACTGCTATTAATAGCGATTCGTTTCACAATTTAGTCCCACTGATGGGTTTAATCCGCTTTTCTCACAAACTTTGTGGTGATAAATCCGGGTTAATTCCCCGACCCTTGCGTTGAGTTCAATGATTTTTCAAGAGGTTACATACCCTGCTGCTCTGTCCGACCATTGGCGGATTGCGGTGGGGCGGTTGATTTTTCGAAAATTTTCTCTACGTGCAACGGTCCTATCTTAAAATGCCTTAGGAACTATAATTTAATAAATCATCGATAGAGCGCTCAGGCTTGTGTCAGATTTGGTCGTACGATTGAACAAATCTACAGCTGTAATTTGCCTACTGATAGGATGTTGTGATTGACTTGGGGGCAAATATGGCGTGAAGCTGAGATGCCAATGTCGATGAGTTATTTATTTTCTGTTCCTTAATCCGAAATAATAAAGGAAATATTATGCGTCCCCCGGCTGAACAGCTTTCAATTATCAATATATGTGAAGGATGTAAATTGATTCATCACGGTGAAATAGGTATTGTATTCGGTGTGCCAAATGAAGTACGTAAATTTATTGATAATGCAGGGTTTTGTGATATGAAAGTCCCTGCATATGTCGCTCCTGATACACCTCATGCAAATGGACTTTCATATTGGCGGTATGAATTCCCTGGGTTTACAAAAATGTTTAAGGAAGGGGGTTACCAGAAAGGTGAAAAATTAAGCATAATAGGTGATCGTGAACAAATTAAATATGGAAAAATCATTGTCCGTAGTTCGTTAATGAGTTTAACTGATGAAGAACTTGAAATTGGAAAAAATCGTTTTGGGGTTACCGACAAAGAAATCTCGGAATGGAAAAAAATTATAGATTTTTTTTCACTTCGATCATTAGATGGAAATAAGATTCCATTGCAAATCAATGACCTGTATAATTTTATTGAATTCGATAATACAAAACCTGTATATATCGACAAATTTTGGGTGAGAAAGGAGAGGGAATTAAACACGTTTACGGTTGGGCACGTCAATTATGGTCATATTACATTTTCGCTTTCGTTTTCGCTTAGGCCTAAGCCGCCTTATCGAATTGAGGTATCGGACGCATTTCAGGAAAAGTTTTTACTTGGCGGTATACCGTTTTCATATGGTAACGGATTTGATGCACGAAACGGAAACACCAATTGGCTTCTAAAAATAAATGGGACGGAAATATTATGGGATGTCGGTTCGTTTATATGGGATCATTTGATTGCAAACGGATACGGTCCACAGCGAGTATTTAATTTATATATTACACATAGTCATGAAGATCACGTTGGCGCTATGCTTGGAGCGATTTATTTTGGTGGTCATTTTAATATATATGGTACACCGCTGGTATTAGTGAGTACCATGGTCAATTTCTTTGCGAATCTTAAATGGGATATCAATGATGACAAATATTGGAAATTAATCAGTCAATATTTCAAATTTTATCCACTGCCTGAAAATAAAACTCAGTCTCTATTTGGAGCCGATTTTACACCAATACGAAGTTATCATACTGTGCCAACTGCCGGAGCTCTTATAGAAGTTCAGGATGACAGCCATAACTACAGTATGTATATCACATCCGATATAACTGGATTAAAAAAAATGTCTGAGATGCATGATGCTGGGGTGATTTCAGATATTGATTATGAACAGGCAGTTGGCTTATTGGAAGCACCGCATACGTTAAAAATTTGTGATGGTGGTGGGGATGCTGGTGAAATTCATATGAATCCATTTGATTGGCAATCTATTGCGTCGCAGCCCAAATGCGTCGATACAAAATTTGTCGTTGGACATCGCAATGAATTACCCCCATCATGTCACAGACTTACTCTTGCGGAAGCAGGTAAAGCTTATGTTGCCTGTTATGGCACCTGTCTAAATACGGACTCAACCATTTTTGCAGATGCAATTCGAACGATTGGCGTTCATGATTTTGCTCAAATTGAAGTACTATGGCATCAAAGTGAAACCGTAAAATATGGCAGCCGTTTTCGAATTCTTGAACAAGGTGAAGCTACTGATGCAGTTTATGTAGTATTAGCCGGAACTTTGGAAGTCATGGTCCAAAATGATGCCAAAATTGAAAAACGTCTGGCGATTTTACAAGCCGGTGATTATTTCGGTGAAATGGCATGTTTACATCATACCACTAGAAATGCGTCAATCCGATCCATATCTCCTGTTCGTCTACAAAAATTCCCCGGTGATAGCTTCGCACGTTTTGTCAGAGAAAATGGGTTAAAGTCAAAACTTGAAAAAATCTGGTCGAAGCGACACATCATTGCCAAAATGAGTTATTTCCAATGCTTGTCAGTTCAGGATTTAAAAAAGCTGGCGTCAGAAAGTCAGTTAATCGCCATGGCAGGTGGCAAAACATTGATTCAAGAAGGAACGAAAAGTGATTCTGTTTATGGTATTGTTTCAGGGCATGTTAATGTTTACCGGACTATAAATGGTGTCAAAGAACTTATAAATGTATTGGGTACCGGCGCTGTTATCGGTGAGACCGTTGGGCTAACCGAAGCGAAAACGCGCAACGCGACGATTGAAGTTCGAGATGATAGTACATTTATTCGATTTGAAGGCGATGATTTCCGTCGTTGGGCGGGAACTCGTTTTGGATTATATATCGGGCTGAAGACTATGATAGATGAGCGTAAAATGGTTGAAAAATATAGAGTATAGCCCACTTTTCTCACCAAACTTGTCAGAAGAGTACTTAGATTACGTCACTTCAGAATGTTGCCATGACTACCGAATTCGCGCCGCAAAGACGAAAACGCTATCCGAAATAGGCAAGCGCGCCGTCGTAAGACCTTTTCGAACGGGGTCTAACTAAGCAAGGAGAACTCAAAACAAACTACTCAAAATCTGTTTTATCCACAAAATCGTAGCACCAATAGAAAAGGCAACAAATGCCATAGATTGTGGTGTGCGTATCGCTCCAGTTTTATCGCGTTTTGCTTTTGCTTGAAAAAAGAGAATGACGGCGCCCGTGGTAACTAATAATGTTATAATCATAGGAGAATTAATTTTGCTAGCAGTCTGTCGGACTTTTAGCGTTATAGCGAGAAAACTGATAAATATTGGACATATTCACCGAAAATTCAAGGAAAAATGGACTAATATTGCATTTTTGCAGTAGATTCGTCTAAAGTCCAACAGACTGCTAGATAAGCTTGGCGTAAGTCCTTAGGGTGTGCACGGAGCAGTTCTTGATGGAGTTTCGTTTGCATGGAAGTAAGTCGATCCGAGGATCGTCGTCTTCTACGCAAATGAAATTCTGCAAGAAATGCCCGCCCTTTGGGTTGTCTGTACAGGC
>JAJFLO010000237.1 GCA_021772675.1 Verrucomicrobiota bacterium
TCGGCTCAAGTCGATGAAATAGCTGCCTAATCGTTGAGTAATCTACTTATTGCTGTATTTTATTTAAAGTAGTGGTATGTCTTCGTCGCATCAATGGATAAAAAAGTGTAAAATAAAAAAGAGACGCTATGAAGCGTCCCATAATGATTTCGAAAAATAAAAAAGTCGAAGGGATGAAATTGAACCGTTTTTAGGGGAGCGGCATGCAAGCCTGGGCAAGCATTATATAACGGTTATCAAGGACGCCAACACTCCAAAGTCACCCACAATCGAAAATCATAAATCCACTAGCAGTCTGTCGGACTTTGGAAATCGTTGCGAGAAAATCGTCAAATTGAGAGCATTTTTGTCCAAATTTGAGGAGTATATTGCGCCCCGTGGGATCGACGATAATTTGGACAAAAATGCGGTTTTAGCAGTAGATTCTTCCAAAGTCCGACAGACTGCTAGCCCGGATTTTCGCTAGTGAACCTTGACCGGCTGTATTTATCCATAACAAACCCGAGGGTCAAGAACCCCATAGATAATATCGGATACCAGATTAAATATAATGATGCAAATTCCGTACACAATCACGGTGCCCATGACAAGTGTATAATCCCTATTTAATGCACCTTCAACAAACTCTCTACCCAATCCTGGAATTTGAAAAATTTTTTCCACAACTAGCGACCCTGTTATTATCTGCGAAAACGCAGGACCCAAATAACTAACAACTGGCAGTATCCCCCCCCTTAACGCATGTCTAAACACAATGATATAATCGGGTAACCCCTTGGCGCGAGCTGTAGTAATAAAGTCCTGGCTAAGAATTTCAATCATCCCGGTTCGCATCAACCTGGCAATACGTGCAGCAAACGGCAAGGACAGGGTAATCGCAGGCAGTATTAAATATTGCGGGGCAGATAACCCCTCGTAACCCGCAATCGGCACAAGCTGCCAATGTATTGCGAAACCAAGTTGAAGCATAGGTCCGATTATAAATGTTGGTAAACTTAACCCAATAACGGATAGGGACATGACACTGAAATCTAAATAGTTATTATGATTTAATGCAGAAATAATACCGGCGGTAAGTCCGAATCCCAAGGCAATGATAAATGCAAAAAACCCCAATATAAACGATTGGGGAAATGCGGTTCCGATAATTTGGTTAACACTGATATTTTTATGCTTATATGACGGACCAAAATCGCCTTTAGCTAAATCGCGGAGATAAATAAAAAATTGAATATAGACCGGTTTGTCCAGATTATACTTTGCCTGAATAGCCGCTTCTATTTCCGGATCTAAGCGGCGATCATTTGAAAACGGTCCTCCCGGAGCAGCGTGCATTAAAAAAAATGTTATTGCGAGTAAAATGAATAGAACCAAGGGTGCGTGGAGTAGGCGATAAATTATATATTTCGACACGAGCAGCTAGTCCTCAAGCCAAATATACTTTAAGGGATGCATATCTCTGACATTTTCATACCACCCATTGACGGATTCGTTTAATACTCCCTGATTAACATAGATATATAGAGGTAGTATCGGAAACTCTTTTTCAATCAAAAGCCGTTCCATTTTTTGAAAGATTTGGTACCGTTTAACGTTATCGGTCTCTCGCTGACTTTCCAAAAGCAATGAATCATATTCCTCGTTCGACCAACCGGTTCTGTTATTTCCACCCTTCGTGACAAACATATCAAAAAACGTATTGGGGTCACCATAGTCTCCTATCCAACTTGAACGTATAATTTGGAAATTTAAATTATCCATATCACTGAGAAGCACCTTCCATTCAGTATTTCTTAATGATACTGAAACTCCCAGGTTATTCTTCCATTGCTGAACAATGGCTTCGGCAACTTTTTTATGCTGTTCACTTGTATTATAAAGAATTTCGATGTTTGGGAATGAACGCCCATTCACACCGTAGCCCGCTTCTACCAATAACTGTCTAGCACGATCTTTGTTATACTTTAATCCCGGAACCGGCTCGTAGCTGGAAATAGGTGGGCAAAACCACGTTGCAGGTTGTTGTCCCGCCTTTAGAATATGTTCAGTAATTATCCGGCGATCAATTGCCAATGAAAATGCTTTACGTACACGAACATCGTCAAATGGCGCCTTAGTAACATTGAACCGGTAAAAATATGATCCTAAATACGGCATAACATAATAATCCGGATGCCGAATTATTTCACTTAGCTTTTCAAGTGGAATTGCCGGCATCCAATGTATTTTATTTTGCAAAAACAACTGATATGCTGTATCCAGATTGTCATAGGGAAATACGGTTATCTTTTTTAGTTTGCATATCGAACGGCCCCAGTAATGATTATTCTTTACCAATTCGATTCTTTGTCTTGGTTTCCAGGTGCTCAACCTAAATGGTCCATTTGAGATAATATGTTTCGCTCTTACCCATTGGTCCCTATATTTATTTATTAAAGAAACGGGAACGGGAAACAATGTATGAAATGCCACCAGGTCAAGGAAATAATGGCAGTGTGTTTTTAGTTCTACGTTTAACGTATATTTGGCAGCGACTTTTATTCCCACACCATCAAATGAATCTAGTCGATTCCCATGAAACTCTTCAGCGCCTTTTACAGGAAAAAGCTGATAGGCATACGCCGACCCTGTGGCAGGCGTTAATACACGTTTCCATGATTCATAAAAATCATGAGCTGTCAATTCAGAACCGTCGCTCCATTTGGCGTTTTTTCGTAAGTGGAATTTATAGGTTAATCCATTGGGACTAATCTCCCACCGATAGGCAACTCCCGGTCGGGGTTCTAATGTTTTCGGATCAAGGTTTACCAGCCCTTCAAATAATTCCGCAACCAACCTACTTTCGGGTACACCTGTAACAAGAGCCGGATCCAGGCTTTCCGGATCCGTTCCGTTATTGAAAATGAAATGTTGTTCTTTTGCCTGCCAGTTTTTAGATTTCGGCACATATGCTTTTTCCCAGTCGGGCAATTCTATTTGAGGATCCGCGAATAATAACGACGTTAAAAAGAATAAAGTAAAGATTTCTGTATATTTAAGGAATTTGTGTTTCGTGAATTGTAACATGGTGTTATGGTTTTAGTTTGATTTTTCAATCTTTCGCATAAGATTTTACGTGATCATGAAAAACATCTCATAATTTTTACACCCGTAGCTCAGCTGGCAGAGCAAGTGACTCTTAATCACTGGGTCCTCGGTTCGAACCCGAGCGGGTGTACCAATAAAATTTTTGAAAGAGAAATTACTTTAGCCTGGATTATGCATAAACTTTCTATTGCGAGTCGTTATATCACATAATATCAACGAGTTCTAAAGATTTTTGGGTTCGAAATAGTTCACGATTCCTGCACGCAAACGATATTCATAACTCCTTGATTTCACGCAATCTAATAACTCTCATCATAAAACTTTATGAATAATCCAGGCTAGTAACTTGGCAAAAATAAATTAAACTTTTTGATATCCATTTTCACTGCATCTTTCACCGATCCTCAAAATAGCTAAACTATTTCCGCCACGGCGGATTGTGAGCCTATAGTTTTATTCAATAACCTAGCAGTCTGTCGGACTTTGGAAGAATTTACTGCGAAAATCGCATTCTTGGCGCATTTTTGTCCAAATTATCGTTGAATATTGCAATATATTCCTCAAATTTGATCAATTTAATTTTGCACAGTTACTTATTACCCCAATAATGTTGCCATCATATCGGTATACCGATGAAGGCCGTCAAGTGATTCTTTGGCAATTAAATTTTCCTGATGTAAACCTTCCAATATAAATTCCATGCCGAGCGCAGTTTCTTCATTGGATTGGGTATTCAAATATTTTATTGCAGTCTCGGCTAACGTAGGAACAGTATTCAATAATTGAAAATGCTCGGCAAATGGTGTTTCGTCCGAAAGTTCTAGCAGATTATTTTCGGAAAAAAATGAAACGATTTTTCCAAATACCGGGTCCGAATTTACCGGACCACTATCCGCCTTATCAATTTTTGGAAAGTAATTGGTAAATATTTTTCTTACACCTCGCCCGATCAAGTTTGCTGCCACAAGGGACAACCCTTCTCGTTCACCTTCGTATGCCAATTCAATTTTGCCTGTAATCGCAGGGACTGCGGCATTCAGATCTGAAAAACGTGGAATCATAATCGTATCACCCGTCATCAGATTTCGACGTTCAAGATTCGAAATTACATTTTCAACTAACGATATGGTCAACCTGGCACTGACCCCCGATGATTTATCGATATATTCCGAATCGCGGGCAATAAATGCAATTGATTCCATCGTTTCTCTATAAAAGAGAGGCAACAACGTGGTCTCGTCACGATGAATCCATGATTCCTGTGATGTAATAGCGAGAGATTCAGCTAAGCTTCGCGGATAATGGGTGATGATCTGAGAATCAATCCTATCCTTGAGTGGTGTGATAATATTTCCTCGATTTGTATAATCTTCAGGATTAGCGGTAAATACCAAAACCAAGTCCAACGGAATCCGCACAGGAAATCCCCTGATTTGTAAATCATTTTCTTCTAAAATGTTAAGTAGACCAACCTGAATCCGTGCCTGTAAATCCGGCAATTCATTTATAGCAAAAATTCCTCGGCTTGATCGGGGAATTATGCCATAGGATATCACTTCTTCATCAGTCAAATCACGTTTTTCCCGTGCCGCTTTGATCGGATCAATATCACCAATTAAATCCGCAATTGATACATCAGGAGTTGCCAGTTTTTCATGATATCTTTCAGATCGATGACGCCAGACAATTGTTGTGTTATCTCCCTGCTCAGCAACCAGTCGTTTGGAATAAGCACAATTCGGATTTAACGGGTGACAATTTAATGGAGAGTTACCAATCGCCGGAGACCATTCATCGAGCAATTGGCCCAGCGACCGGATTAGCTTTGTTTTTGCTTGTCCTCTGAGACCAAGAAGAATCATATTATGTTTAGACAATACTGCATTTTGAACGTGAGGCGAAACTGTGTGATCATACCCAATTATTCCAGGAAAAAGATTGTCTTTGTTTTTAATTTTTTGTTTAATATTACGGCGCATTTCTTCTTTAACCGTTTCATAAGAATAATTGGCCTTTTTAAGATCTCCTAAGATTTTAAGATCTGGTTTATTCATTAGTCTGCCTTGTTTTTACGTTTTTTCTGAATCTGTAGCAGTGCAATGGGGTCACAAGAATATAGATAAATTTCGTGGAGAATCATTGTTACAAAAACAATTTGAATCGGGAACCTATCTCTGAATGAAGGAAGCGTGTCTCTAAATTGATTTTAATCCTGAACAATGACACCAGTGAACGCCTACTTCTACTTTTCGCCACCAATTATAAACAAAAATCGTATGCAATTTTTTGATGTTTTAAAGAGGTTACTGACTCCGACAGTCAATCTCGGCTTTGATAAATTCTGTTATACTTTCTAATGGAATAAATTCTTTTCGCGATCCATCTCTAGTTTTGAATTCAACTTCTTTTCTATCCAATGTTTTTGGTGAGATGATAATACGAAGCGGAACACCAATTAAATCCGCATCATTAAACATTGATCCAGGCTTTTCAGTGCGGTCATCATAAATCACTTCAATTTTCTCAACTAAAAATTTAGAATACAGATTTTCCGCCGCCTGTTTCACCTCGGGTTTTTTACTGTTAATTGCACAAATATGCACATGGTATGGTGCTATTGAAAATGGCCAGATCGGGCCAAATTTGTCGTTGGACTGTTCAATAACAGAAGCGATAATGCGACCAACACCGATGCCATAACACCCCATAATCATCGTTTGAGATTTGCCTTTCTGGTCAAGGTATGAACAGCCCATTGAATCAGTATATTTGGTCCCAAGCTGAAATATATTGCCGATTTCGATTCCTCGTTTCAGCACTAATGGTTCCCCGGTAACCGGGCAGGGTTCTCCTTCTTTTACAACAGCCAGATCAACCGTATCTATTTTATCAGTGACCGTCGCCATTTCTCGTGAAAAATTGAAATTTTTATAATGATAATCCTCTTCGTTTGCTCCCACAATGAGATTAAATTCTTTTGCTGCAGACTGATCAAAAATAACTCTAGTTTTTTCAAAATCGATATTTAACGGAGAGGCATATCCTGACACACACCCGATTTTCCGAATTTGTTCATCAGTCGCAAATTGAAGGTCTTGGGTATTCAAATAATTTTTTAATTTAACTTCATTAACATCGATATCGCCTCTAATAACTACAAATATGACGTTATCATTCCCATCCGCATAAAAGACAGCTTTGCCGGCTTTGCTAGTCGGTACGCCTAAAAATTTTGCAACCTCATCAATGGTTTTTTTGCCTGGTGTATGGACTTTTTCAAGCGGCAATTTCTTTTCAATGCTATGATGCAAACATGATTGAGCAATATCTCTATTTGCCTTATATTCGCCATTGGCGGACATGAAAATGGTATCTTCTCCGCAGTCAGCTATGGCCATAAATTCATGAGATGTATTTCCCCCCATCATTCCTGGATCGGATTGAATAGACACGACATTCTTAAATCCAATTTTTTTAAATATATTCTCATAGGCATCATGCACCTGCTGGTAATAAGCACAAAGACAATCTTGAGATGTATGAAAGGAGTACGCGTCTTTCATGGTAAATTCGCGAACTCGAATTAAACCGGCTCTGGGACGGGCTTCATCCCGATATTTGGTTTGGATTTGATAGAGCATAACCGGTAATTGCTTATATGAGTTAATATCGGTTCTAACGGCATGAACAACCGCTTCTTCATGGGTCATACCCAAAATCATTTCTTTTTTATTTCGATCCGAAAATCGTAATAATTCCGGTCCGACGGTATGCAACCGACCGCTTTCCTCCCATAATTCACTTGGTAAAACTACCGGCATTAGGATTTCCTGCCCATCGATGTTATTCATTTCCTGACGAATAATCGCTTCTACTTTGGACTTAATCCGCTTTGCAAGGGGTAATAGCGTGTAAATACCAGTGGACACTTGCCGTACGTATCCTCCTCGTACTAGCAAAATATGGCTGGTCGTTTGCGCATCTTTCGGAATTTCCTTTATACGCTTTCCAACAAGTTTAGATAATCTCATAAATTTTACCTTATTAAAAAAGGGTTCTAACCTGAATAATTCATCAGTATTCTGCTGCGAGCCCTAATCTCTGCTCAAATAAGCCGATTAACTCAATTTTACATCTCAGTGAATGAAAATTCACTTTCATTGTGAAATTTTCTCTAATCAATTTATTATGAGCGAGTT
>JAJFLO010000238.1 GCA_021772675.1 Verrucomicrobiota bacterium
TTTCGTTTGCATGGAAGTAAGTCGATCCGAGGATCGTCGTCTTCCACGCAAATGAAATTCTGCCAGAAATGCCCGCCCTTTGGGTTGTCTGTACAGGCGGATTTGCATCCTTAGAAGATCGGGGGGGTACCTCCGTACGCCTCGATCCTCCAAAGATATAACTCCATCCAGTACAGACAATTCACACCCGAAGGACTTACGCCGAGCTTATCTAGGAGTTTATCTAACAACACCATGCAAGGTGCTTAGTTTGTCTGTTAAAATTTGGACGAACTCCTTGTAGGCGGGTGTCTTCGCGACATTTAAAGTACTCGCATATTTTGTGATAAATTCCGGGGCCACAAACATATAGACATCCTTATTAAAAACCCATTGAGATGTAACAACCTTCTGAGGTTGAGGCGCATGGTGGCAAGGTTTGGCTTTTATTCCTACCAGATTTGTATCTATTTGGACATCAAGACGAATAATAATGGCATTTACCAATGAGGCCCCCAAAAGAGACTCGCAGACAAACATGATATTGGCTACTTCTGACTCTGTTTTATCTTCTTGATTGCACAAAGCAAGAGCTTCCTTTCCAACTGAACGAACCATGGCACTGGCAAATTTTAGATATGCCTTGCCTGCGTCAATCCCTATCAGAGATTGAATCAACTCACTACTAAACGCTTCTCCCACTTGAGAACTTTCATGTTTTATCTGGTCTTCGCTGAGATGTATGAACATACCAGAATTATCAATAAGCGTTTTTAAAGCGTTGTAATTGTAGAGCGAGTAAGGTTTGTTGGTATTGGGATTGATAATCGAGGAAATTGCTTTGGTCATTGCGGAAAAGAATACACCCACTTCAGAACAGATGTTCCTGAAAGTATTATCTACCCCAACAGAATCGCCACCGATGGTGCATATCATTATATTTCCGGTTTCATTGAACGTATAATGTTTCACCAATTCTGCTTGGCTGCTGTTTTGAGTCTGTATCTCAGTTTTTTGGGGATTTTCTATTGCCATATAAAAACTATGTCTTGAATGGAATATATTCTTAGGGCTCACAAATAAATAACTTGGATTTTTCGCATCTTATCTTCACGTCATCTTTTGTCCGATCCAAATGACGAAAAAATATTGAAATATTGCACTATTCCTGCTGCATTTCGCTATTCAGATCGCCCAAACCTGACATAAATCTGAGCGCAAAATTATCCAAGTTATTTATTTGTGAGCCCTTAACATGAAAAGATCTGAAAAATATTTTTTAAATCATATGATGAGCCCGCACGAGGCCTTGTTAGTCCATCGTCCAGGCCAACATATTAGGAAGGGGCATTTGCCGTACCGGTGCTGTTCGATGTTGCCGTCGCAGTGCTTTTTGCGGGTGTCGGATTCAGTGTTCCTTTCAACGTATTGACGAGTGTAAGAAAGTCAGGATTCGCCATCGCCTCATTCATGCTATTCGCTTGTTTTATAAAAGACGGAGGAATAAATAAATAAGTATCCTTATTTAAGTGCCAAGTGATATTTTCACTGTGTTCCTGAAAACAAGGTCCAATTTGAAACGCTTGAGAATTCTCATTCACATCCGCATAGACAAGAAGAGTAGTGATGGAAACTGCCCCTAAAAGATACTCACAAACAAAAATGACAGTACCAACCTTAGACTCGCTGTTACTTTTTTGCCCACCCATGCTAATGGCTTCTTTCCCCATGGATCTGATGAGGGAAGAAAACGCACTGATAAGAGATGATGGGGCTGCAAAACCAATCAGGGCTTTAACAAATTCCATACTAAGTGATGCTCCCCAGCTACTACTCTCGTACTGAATTTCTTCTTGAGTAATTAGTGCGAATAAACCGGAGTTTTCGATAACCTTGTTCAATGCGCTATAATCGTACAGAGAATAGTTTTTTTGGGTTGCGGGGTTGATAGTTGAGCCAATGCTTTTTGTCATTGCGGCAAAAAACACACTCACCTCTTCAAATGCCTGCAAAGCGTTGGCTGATACAGTTCCACTTTCTTGACCGGGTGTCGTGTTACCATCAATTGTCGTTGCGACAAATATATTTCCGGTTTCATTGAATACGAATTGTTTTGTCGCCGGAATATTGCCCCCGCTACTCAGCCCGCTTCCCTCTATACTGCTAACTTGACTATTCATTATAACAGGAGCTGGTTCAGCCATGGAATTGGTTGTTGTACTGGTTGTTGTATTGCTTTTTGCCATAATAATTCCTTTTTATTTGATAGTTGATAAAATAAACCATTGATTCGGGTATCGAATAAACAACGTGTCACATTCCGTCCAAAAAATTTTCCTCCCACCAAGCAACATTTTAACATCGCTTATTCATATTTCTCTCAAAAACAATACTAATCTACATTATGCATAAACTTTCTATTACAAGTCATCATATCACATAATATCAACGAGTTGTGAAGTTATTTTGGGTTCGAAATGGTTTCCGCCACAGCGGATTTTTAACACTATTTCTGCACGCGAATGAAATTCATAACTCACTGATATCAAGCAATTTGATGACTCTCGCTACAAAAGTTTATGAATAATGCAGGCTAAAGGTAAAGCTATTTTAAAATCCAGATAATAGAGGTTGTCTATACATTAATACGTGTTTTCATTTTTTTAACAACCAACTTGAAATCAAATTCATTTTTTTCTAACCATCGTTTCGTTTCATTATTTATCTTTAGGCTCTTTATATTACTATCTATCAAATTCTTGTCTTTTTAGCAAGGTTTGCGTCCTAACTATCAGTGTTACGGCTAATTACCAAATTAAAAAAGCTGCCCACGAATCACCTATCGCAGTCGTTGGCCGCAACCAAATTTTCACCACGGATTTTCACGGATCGACACGGATACAAAACGTAGTAGGTCGCGCTGCTCATACTGAGAGAAACCATTTTGAAAAAGGGTTCTCTCTCAGACTCTTTTCCTAAAATTTTTCAACCCTAACCATGTGACAGTCCGGAACTTCATTTCTGTGTCATAACCAATTCATAAAAAGTATTTTGGATACGACTTCAGTTTAAAAACTTTTCAAAAAAACAAAGTTTTTACTGATCGTAGTACGAATCTTCACGAATTTGTATCCACGGCTACGCGGAGCGAAACCGTGGATACGGTTCTTGTCTTCGTTCTATTCGTGAAGATGCGCGTGATTCGGTTACACCAGCTATGCTATGCTGTACTGTTCTATTCAATTGAAAGGAATTGAAATTGGTAATTGTTTATGTGAAATCCTAAGCTCTGCCCAGTAGAATTGTGAACTCTTAAGGTTGTTCTTTTTCAGTAACGAACTTATGAGTAAAAAGATCAGCAAACTTAAGCTTGGCAGCTGGTGTTCAGTGGAGGCCAATGAACGTCATCTGACAATTGAAATTGATGAGGGGAAATTAAGGGAGGACAGCAAGCTTGACGGCTGTTATGTTATCAAAACAGATATT
>JAJFLO010000239.1 GCA_021772675.1 Verrucomicrobiota bacterium
GAATCACTTGTGCCTTTCGGGAAAAATTTTGCGTATGATACAATCTTGCTTGTCACACAAATGCGTTTCAGGCAACTGATGCAGCGAGAGGAGATCCAACGTGATATTGCTCTGAAATGTGGATTTCAAATTTCGACAGGATCGATTTCAAATCTTTCCTGGATGGGAGTGGCTTATCTGGAACACTGTCATTTCGCGGCAGCGAAAAAACTGGAAAAACGCTACCGGGAAAAATGCTTTTTCATTCACCTGGACGGAACTAATGAGGGAGGCAAATATTGTCATTTCGTTGTTCGCGAGGGGATGAGTGGAAATGTCCTTTATGGAGAAAAAATTGTTTCAGAGAGTGAAGATTCGATTGTACCGGTACTAAAGAAAGTCAAAGAGTTATTCGGCAATCCCGAGGCTGTCATCAGCGATATGTCACCAGCAATTAAAAAAGCCGTCAATGCAGTTTTTAAAAATGTTCCGCATCGACTCTGTCATTTTCATTTTCTAAAAGATATAGGAAAAGACATGTTGCTTGATCTTCATCAGCCTTTGAAATACTCTGTTAAAAATTTACAAAAACAACTCAAAGAGTTAAGGAATGAACTGGACACCAATCTCCTCCAGATTAGTTCGGTCAAATCACCCAAACGCACTAAACTGTGCGATTACTATTCATGGCTAATCTCGATCATTGACCGAATTAATGACTATGAAAATGACCTTAGCGCAGAAGGCTTTCCTTTTGATTTATCTTACCTGACTTTCTTTGAGCGTTGCCAAGAACTTTATGACACCATGGACATGATGTTAATAGACATGCACAAATCGGGTGAACTAAAAAAAAATGACCGTAATATCAGCACAAAGTTGTGGTTGATGCGCAATTCTCTGCAAACATTTATAGATCGACTTAAGGGGGCGATCAGTCAACTCAACAAAGTGAATACCATTTTTCTGGAATTAAGGGACATCCTTCATCCCAAAACTGAAAAAGACCGAATCCCACTCAACTGGGGAATGCTTGATGAACAATCTAAAGTAGAGAACATAGGAAAAAAATTAGATGAATTAAGAAAGAAGGCCGAAAAGAAGGCAAAAGTAAACTATCTTCCGAAATATGAACATAACGCATGGAAAATCATTTATAAGCATCTAAAAAAGTATGCCAAACATCTGACCCCAGAAATTCAGGTGAATGGTCAAACGGTACTGTTACCCAGAACCAATAATCTTTCTGAAATAGGATTCAGAGATGCTAAACGCAAAGCCAGAAGGACTATTGGCAAAAAAAATCTATCCAGGCATATGGATGAATTGCCATCTCAATATTTTTATATCATCAATCTTGAAGACGCCGAATATGTCAAAACGGTTTACGGAGACAGAGAAATTCACGAAAGTTTTTCTCTGATCGAGCGAGAGAAAATTGGAAGGACGATGGATAAAATGAAGGCTCAGAGACGATCACCTAAAGCAATTGACTATAAATTGATTCGAAATGACGACTACCTTCAACTACTTGTAAATCATTTCTCTAAACATGATGCCACATCTAAAATCGCAAGTTAAACATTATTTTGTCGCTATAGGAATAAACTACGTCTAAGGCACTATTAATCACTCGTCTTAAAATGCTATATGCTTAGCACAATGCAGTTACGATTCTAAAACTGGGTCAGACCCCGATGGTACACCTTTTAATTGGCGAGCGATGATCTACAAACTGTCAAAGATGAACCTTGCATAAACGAGAAGCTTCTGGGGATCATTGAGGCACTCCCATTCCAATGTCTCGATTTCACCAGTCAAAATGTCAAATTCGTCTTCGTAAGTACCTATTAGATCTCCGAATTTTTGTCGAGGATCTTGAAAATTGTCCAGAATCGCCCGTTTGGTCTCGTTATCCCCTGTGGCAATGATGAAGTAGTGGTAAAGCCGAGAGGTACGTAAAAGATTTATTGGCCGCAACAGTATGCCACGCCTTAGCACGCGCTCTATTCTGTAGCGGTGGTCCGTTTTTATGCGATATGCCATTGCCTGAGACGATTCAAACTGCCCACGGAGAAGAGTTAGGTTAGATAAGACGCGCAACTGAAGAACATAAAGTCGCCCCCACCACCACACAGAGCGATTGTTGCCTGTCAATAGTCGTTCACTCTTTTCCAATGCACACCAAGCAGTGTTGAGATGACTAAGCCGGGCTGCTCCATCTTTGGTAACGACACTGGTGCTCTCCAGCAACGAGACTTCAGCTCGCCGCAACTCAAGCAGTGCCCATTCTGCCTCATCGATCGCGTATCCAGATTTGGATAGGTAGCCGATGGCTTCATTCAGACGTCTACTGGCTTCACTAAATCTATTCAGGTAGGCTAGTGCGACGGCGTACATTCCTAAGGAGTCGATATTGACGCGATCCTGGGCCCCAATCATGGCTCTGTCTAGGTTCCATGCCAGTCGCACTATGCAGTGATTGAGGCCAGAAATTCGAGTCCAATTATGCGGGTTGGCGGTTTCCGCGGTGGGTGCCAGGAAGTCGATGGTAGCTGGATTCGATTCGTCTAGCTTCGCTCGTTGGAATTGCAATCGCATGGTAGTCGACAACGCCTGAATCAACAGGTAAACCTCCTGTCGCGATCTTCGCTTTCGCAACCAGATAATCAGGTCCCGACGTAATTCTGAAGGTTTGGCATCCTTGTCTAGGAGTTTGCTTTTGGCCTCTATTTCGACCAAGGCCGCACATTTTGCCATAATCGCCTCTATGGTTGCACTATGATTTCTCTCTCGAGGGTCGACAGTCGAGGCCGCTTCGTGCTGCGTCTTGCGATTTTTCCACCGATGTTGGCGTGGCTCGTCGTATTCAAGTAGATTGGTGAATGCGGTTCCGGACACTTCCAATATCAGGCTGTTAATCCGCTTGAATTCTCGTTTCACATCCGACCATGCATGGTCGCAACGGACGCTGAACTTCACAATCTCGTCAACACCTTCCGGTGGCTCAAACAGTGAACTTGCGACTTCTTGTCGAAACCAAAACTTTATGGATGGCCTTGCCATACGTAGAGTCTTGGACATTTCCATGAGGGTTAGTTCGCCAAACTGCTTTCGATATTCCTTTGATTCAATGCCTTGATCTTTTTCATTCTTATAAATGCTGGGAATTTGTAGGTCGTGGACATAGCATAATGCCTGATATCTGTGATACAGAGATTCCATCAGAGGATTAGGATGATTCGATGCTCGAAATGCTTTCAGGTACCACTCTGCAATCCAGTGATGTGTTCTACTACGAATGCCCAGCATGCTACGCTTGCACGATGGCGGGATGATTGCTGGAATAACATCGTCGGGACATAGGGGATAGTCTACTTCATTCTCCAGGAATTCCCGAATGAGACTTCTTAGGCTGTAGTGCAACCAATAGTAACCGCCCGGCTTCCTACGAATCAGTCCTATGAGAATCAATTGCTCAACCCACCGCTTCACTACTTTGCCGCGAATTTCATCGTTATCCTTATTGTGAAGATTGTACTGATGCGGACACTGAAATGTCGCCTCGGAAAACAGAGAAGAGGGATACCTGGAGTGACGAAATAGAGTTACGGCGTATAGGAATACGGCACGAGTATGAATGCTAACATCATCCGTAGCATCAAAAGATATAATATCCTCATCAACTGGGTCACTATACAACGCTTGATCCGGTGTGGATTCCGGTATCTTGGCAGTTCGAACCCATTTGATTGCCGACTGGAAAACAAATTCGGTTCGCGAGGACAACATTGTCGGTGCACCAGGTGTCCTCTTATGATTATTTACATTGTCGATACGGTCGCTTTGAAGTTCTAACTCGATGCAAGAACGTTTATTGCGAGTATTGTCGAGAAACGGAGCCAGTATTTTAAGTAAGCGCTTCTGTCTTAAACTCGTGAACGGCATGTAGACGACCGTGAATCCAGCTTCAGCAAGATTAAGAAGGATCTTCTTGAGATTCTCATACTCAGGACGACACCACAAATGGTTTCCCCAGCCAGCTGTTAATCCGGGAACGTCTCTGC
The DNA here is from genome assembly GCA_021772675.1 of Verrucomicrobiota bacterium. Taxonomy (GTDB): domain Bacteria; phylum Verrucomicrobiota; class Lentisphaeria; order JABSQK01; family JAJFLO01; genus JAJFLO01. Next base: position 4,047 of record JAJFLO010000239.1, read on the forward strand.
CGTACAGGAAAAGCACCCAGCTGGTGGCCGTTACTTCCATATGCGTAAGCATTTCCGACAGATCAGAACAATCAATTGGAAACGTAATCGGGTCGTGTTCGAATCGTCCAAGTTGGCGTGAGATACCCGTGAAGATTTGAATACTTAGTTCTTCGGGACTCGTAAAGTCCGACAGCTCAAACCAAAGGCATCGCTTTCCAGTTTTGGATAACACGTGAAACGCGTCAGCAGCAACCGAAGAGACGCCACCTTCGCCCCGAACGATTACAAGATGTCCGTGATCAGAGCGGTGAGTGTTATTGACAATCTCTATCCCGAAGCGACCGACATCTGATTTTTCCAGGACAGCCGTCACGATGCCATCTCTGAATTCACTATAACCATCAGCTTCGCGGCATACGTTTCCTAGCACATCAGGAGGCAGATAATACACGAAGCGGTAGGTCAAACCTCCAGGAGGAAGGGCATAAGTAATGTCCTGGAATAATTCGTAGAGCAACAGATCCGTCCGGCTGGTATGGACAACATGTATCAATGCCCTGTCATTTGGCAATAATTTCTTTATTCGGGATACCTCGTCGGCGCTGTGGCATACCCAAAAGAGTTTCGTTTTTCTACCGTCCTGGGAAATCGCGTGGCGGATAAGCTGCATGATTCGATTGTCACGGCCAGAAAAGCCGAGAATCAGGAGGTGGCTATGTGAAACGGGAGCCGTCCCGACAGTCGAGCCCAAGTAGTTGGAGAAGTTTTTCTTATCAACATCCGTTGGGTCTTCATCAAGGGAGTGATCTGCGCGGGTTTCGAACAAGCCTCCGTGGAGCTTGATTATTGAATTTTGCGTTCCAACTAGTTCGTGATCGGGCAGTTTGCCGGTGATACTGACATCGAATACGGAAAGCGGATTTCTTAAATTGGCGTAGGCCTCTTCAATGAGAGAATCGAAATTGGTCGTTAGAACCACGCGCATACCGAACGGTATTGATAGGTGCGCCAACATCTTGTGACCTAAGTTACTCTTCCTATTTCTCGTGATATGCAGATTGAAAGAGTCAATAACCCTAAGATCGGGTGCGGCTAGGTGGAAGCTGTGTTCGCCCTCGTTAAGTTTCACCCGAGACAAAAAGATCAATGTTGACCTCCAATCAGCCAGCACCCCAATGCCTTCCTGAATTATAATCTTATCGGGATCGAGCCGAGTCCCCTTTTCAATGGCACTCCGAATCTCTCCATGATTTTCGGCGATCTCAGTCCGTGCCCGCTTAACCTGGTTGTCACTGGGATTTGGTGGCCAGCCCATGGTTTGCAAGTTCCATAATTTGGATTCCGAACGGCTGTCGCGACATACAAGGCACAGCCATATCACATACAAGAAGTAGTCCTCAAAGTCCCGTCCGACGGGAATTCCAGACGCAGCCGACAAACCGCTCCCGACTAGGGGAACTACAGTGTTCCCAAGCCTCAATTCCTCGATTAGTGCCCTTTTGAATGCCTGTATATCTAATATTGATTCCGATGCCATACTCTCTGTACCTTTCCGATTGTTGTCCGGGCAACCTTGATCAGGCTAGTAAATCTCCGTGCTTTGCCGAATCGCTCGGGAATTACATCCAGACGATTGTAGGTCAGCTACTCTAAACTGGCATCGTAGGCAAAGCCGCATTCTGTAGCTAACTGATAAATTGATAAGTAATTATATATTTTTAGCTTTGACTTAGATGGGCTATTTCATGGGATTATTCCAGGGAAATTGTTAGAATCAACACTAGAGATTATCGAAATTTTAACAGATAATACAAAATCGCTGACACGGAAAACCACCTAACACAATATCAACTGAACCAAGGGCATACAATTTTTCTTCGAAGTCATCTGAGGTAACATCCATTACAACCGCATTGCAGTCAAGATTTGCCTTCAAACAACGAATAGCCGCTGAATAAGCTTAGAACGCGGAATTTTTCGTTAATTGCTAAGGACATCCTATCTCTTCGTCTCCACTATTTCGCGATAACGCCAAGGTCACTCATGGATGTGGCGGAGCCGCAGTCGTTGAGTGCACTGTCTTGTTGGCTTTTTGATTATAATTGTTAAGCGTCTTTCCCAGCCAAAAGCTGCATGTTGCAACAGCACTTAAGATCGCAAACAATGCTATTAGAGTCTTCCAAAATTGAACAGGGGTCATACTTCGAAGAATAAATCCAATCTTGAGTTTACTTGGATCAATACTTTCCTCACGATTGGATGAGATTACCTTCTGCTCTAATTGTTGATTTCGATTGTTTAATATTATTTTAAAATTCCGAACGGTCTCTTCAATTCCATCTTTGCGATTTGGGAGAATCTCTACGCATAATCCATCTCGTATTTTTCCAACAATAAAAGCTAAGTCAGGAATCGAGCGTCTTATTTTTTCTGATATATACTTCTCTTTTTCTGGATTTAAAATTTCGTGGTTACCTAGTTTTTCTGAGTTATCGTATTTCAAAGCAAGCCTTCTTCTCCATTCAGATAATGTTTCAGAAGGATTATTCTCATATGAGGCAAAGTCTAAATTATTAAGCATCTCTTCTTTATCTATTGTAAAAATAAAAACTACAGTGATATCAGTTTTTAGATTTTCTTTTAGCGCGATCGCACTAGGAATGTCCTCAAGTAATATATAATCTGTATTGCTATCTTTGACCTTATCTAACTCACTATGCTGAGTCGAATAATAATTACTGTTCCACTCAATGAGATTTGCAACCTCTCCTTTTGATAGTCTTTCAGCAAATTGTTCATTTGTCCGAAAATAATACTCAAGGCTTTCGACTCCGATATCACCTTCTTCTTTTCTTGGTTTTCGCGTTGTGAGTCTCTTAAGTTGCCTGATTTGAACTCCATCTTTTTCAAGACGTTTTAACAAGGTGGTTTTACCGGCACCTGGCGGTCCACATAATAAGAAAAGATGTCCCATGATTTGAGTTCGGTTATAATTTATTCTACTGTCAACATGTTATTATATGATTTTCTAATATCATTGCAATTTTATTGATTCAATATATCTAAGGATATCATCATGACTAAAGAGCCAAAATAGCTTTGATCAACAGGATTCAAACCTGCATTATTGCGTTTTGTCAATTTAGTATCACCAATCTGATTTGTTACGATATATACTGAACGTGATCAGGTTTTCTATAAGTTTTGTTGAATTTTATGCCTGCGATGAAAAAAGAATGTCAAAAAATCTACTGCTTGCGTAATCGTTTAGCCCCCCCCCCTGATTTTGTCCTGTAATCCTTCTCGTTTTTTGAATGGGGGAAATGTGGGATACTATGATGGAGCATTGAATTGCTATGCAATTTCACTCAAAAAAA
>JAJFLO010000240.1 GCA_021772675.1 Verrucomicrobiota bacterium
TTGGCCAGCGTCATAGAGACCTGTCGTAAACGACAAATCTCGCCATGGAATTATCTGGCACATGTCATCTCTGAAAGACGACGCGGCCACGATGCCCCCCCAATTCCCGCTGCTGCCGTAGCATAGCTGCTCCAGCAGAGCCCCGCGCTAATAAAAAGGAAAACCGGGGGGGCTGAACGGTTACCTTTTGTGTGTTTTTCTAGTGTATTCATTGTTTAGTTTCGAACGTCCTGAGTCAGCTATCGTTGGACTGCCAGAGCGAGGTACGAGCGGCGGCGGTTCAGCGATTAGCTGGACTCAATTGTTATCTTGATGTCAGTAAGTAGTCCTTAACCAAGAGAATCAATGAGGGGTTTGTTTATGAGTGGCAACAATAGAGCCAGTGTCGTAATGCAGATAAGAACAATAAGAGTAATAATTAATCCAAAGATAACTGGCGGTCTGATTAATTCCTTCTTGTCGACCAATATTAAGAAAATTCCGGGTGTGCAGAAAAAAATCATCCAGAAAAACGGACAAATATGGATTACGAAATGCGTGAGCTTCGGCAAAGCTTCATATAGTCCAAACTCATGGTAAACGCGAACAAATCTTGGAATGCTATGAATGGTCACCATGCCTGTCACTAAATACGATATTCCAACAATTCTTGAGATTTTTGACTGCATGACATTTTTCATGAGATAACTATTTGGATAACTTACCAGAAATACTGATCAAGTAACTCTGATTTTACAAAAAAACGCCGCCAGTATTTCTGGTTAAATTGATCCTATGGTTATGTTTTTTGTGCCGCATCCACATTGACGACCATCAGCGTTGAATCTAAATAGAACTCTTCGGCTTCGTAATCCGTCCCGGAGTCCTCCGCTATTCTCTTGAATTTCTCGAATACTTGTTCTTCCATCGCATATTCTCCTGAAGAGACTCCATAATCATTCATGATATCTTTGAAAGATATAGCGTCTATTCTGAAATCTGATTTACTGTAACCGCAATTCCACATGAATTGCTTTGCAGACTCCTCGCTATCGGCCAAAAAACAGGCATTCTCGTTGTACTCGTAGCAGGCTTCGTAGCGAATAAAACCACTATATCCGACGATTGTTTTTGATTTTTTGAAATTCATAGTTTCAGGGCATAACGTTGAATTGATCTACCTGCTAACCGAGAAAATGTTGACTGGAGTCGTCACTTAGATGGAAACAAAAATAACTCAAAATCGCGCGTTATTATAGCAGGTTAGATCAAATGTCTTGATATCTGTTTTTTTCTTAGCTTTTTTACTTTTGAATTCCAGAATATATCACTATTACCGGGGAAAGGAATCGTTTCCGATAGAAATGGATTCCTCAATGATCAACCTAATCGGGGATAGGAACTGGATATGCTTTTCATCCAGTTCGTTTCCACGCTTGTCTCCCACAGTTAAACATTAATGAACCTGATGTCCTCAGATATCGTCCTGAATGACTTACTGGCTATGCGGCCATAGTGAGGAACGAACGGCGGCTGTATAGACAGTTAAGTCCATTCTTTTGTTGGCTTTCTTATGGTGCAGGCTTTTTAAAAATGAAGCGAGCCGTCGGAGGGCCTCTTCTAATAACTGGGGCAAAACCAAACAGTTGAAAATTCCACCTCTGTTCCTCAAAACCTAAATTCGAAAATTCTTCAATGATGGTTTCGGCGGGAAGATAGGAAAATGGAAATGGCATATATTCTCTCTGATTGAGTACATAGTGGCCAATAAAATCCTCCAACGCAAGTAAGGCGTGCTGCTCCTCCCAATTTAATGCCAAATATCGGGTACTGATTTCGTAACACTCAGATTTCCAAGGGCCATCTGGCCAAATGTCCGCAAATTCGATTCTCCGGCTAATATCTAGCAAACGTTGAGAGAATGTTGGTTCAGGAATATCGCTGAATGCTGCTTCTTGTGGAAGTGCATCAAGTTTGCTCGAAAAAGCCTCAATCACTATCACAGAACCGCCGGGGCGAAGAATCTTGAAAATGTTTCGTATCTGGCGTCTCATCTGCTGGGGATTCATATGATGGAAGCACCATTTCGTAATAATAATATCTCGTGATTCTGGGTCGATTGGAATTCGTGTTGGCGATGGTTGAAGCCGATACCCCAATCCTTGAATTGGTTTGTCTTCATGCCAGTCACTGACGTCGGTACCAACAACGTTTACTTCACGTTTTTCCCCGAGATTATCTATCCAATTAAAATAGGACGCTTTTCCATTATCACCCTTGAAGGTTCCAAGTATTTCTGCCCCCAATCTGTTCTTTCCAGCTCCTATATCTGCGATGTCCAATGCTTGAAAATCAGGATATAAGTAGAAAAGTGGCTTAATAAGGCGAAGGTCTGAAGCCGCAATTGCGATTTCGTTATACCGATCTTCAACAATCAAATGATCGCGAAGGTGATTTCCTTGTGGCCGTAGCCTCTTCCAGAAATCAGCAACAGTATCCTCGAGCTCATCAATGTTGCCGTTACTGCAACATTTAAGAAACTCAAGCTCCTTCGCAGCTTTTTCAATCGGTCCGATTTGTTCACCCCACCACGAAAAACGCATCGGAAGATCTTTCAATTTATAATATTCAATTAAAATATCGGTTCTGTAACGATGTGCCAACATCCGATGAAAGATGTCGTAAAGCTCCTCGTTATCGAGTGCAATCAGGGGGTTCTTCTCTACTTGCATTTCTTTTCCCTTGTCTCAAATTATTTTTCAGCCAACGTGGAGATGAGGCATGGTTTATACAGCGGCGCGCCGCTGTATAAACCATTGTCTTCAATCGCTTTGTTATATTTTCCTATTTTTCACAACGTCCGTAGCTTTTCATACTGTGCTTTTGGTGGCGGAATCCATTTGAGTACATATGTCATTCCGTATTCGGGATATTCTATACAAAGGCTTAGTGCCAGTGTATTATTCTCTAATTTTGAGGAAAAAAACTTTGATTCCTTAATTCGTTTGAACTCAGAATCTATTCTCTCGTATGAATTGACGATGAATACATCAAAAAACTCCTTACCTGAGACTTGGTAACCCGGTGGTAGATTAACAGTTAATAACAATTTTTTCGTTGGAATGGTAAGCGTACAGGCTGTGAATTCGAATGGCTCTGAAAACCCCCATACTTTTTTTTCAATCTGTTTCACTATGTCTTCATAAGTCATTAAAAATAAGCCTTTGGCATACTCTCTGGTAATTTCATAGCTAGCTTTTTCACCTTTCTTTAACGATGGTGAAAATCTGACCAATGTTTCTATAGACCGATTGCCGTGTCTGATAATCTCATTTTCAACTTTATGCCCATCGGCGGTTCCACTAATGTCTATTTTTAAATCCGAGTACTCACTATCCCCGCTGACGTTAAACGTGGCACCTCTCGATGATAATTCTCCCCGCACAACTTCCAATTCAAAACTCGTTTTTGCTTTTCCATTACCATCAATTAAAATATCCTCTTTCCATCCGACCGAATTAAATATGAATCCAAATTTTTCCCTCAATCTATCGAAATTCTCAACCGAGATATCAGGCGACTCTGCATTATTCTTATCGACGTCATCAAAAAAATTAGCTTTCTTAAAAAGAACTATCACGCACCCTATCACTTCTAAAATCAACGCATACAATAGTTTATTAAGATGTTGATCTTTGATATCTAACGCACCGGAAATTCCTAATAATGTGATTAAAGCCGTCAGCGCAAATATCACTAGAAATGTATAAAAGAGATGTTTTTTCATATATATAACGATTTAGATGAGTCACATCTTATGCGAGCCCCGCGAGTATATGATGTTGAACTCAATCTTTTTGTTCTGCTTTAGTTGTTTTTCGGCGTCTCTTCGGGTCTCTAGATGAACGCATCACTATTCGCTCCAGCATATGAGGAAGCTCTCGAATTATAACATACGAATCCTTAGAATCGCAAAATTCTTCAAGAATGTGGTTCCTTCGCATCATCTTGGATGTACGGAGTAACATGCTGGTTAGTTTATCTACTTTTGAGAGATCATCATCTTCAGAGGCTTGGTAAAGCTCGTATGCGATATCGTAAAGCCATGGGAATTCATTACGGAATAAACCCAACCAAATTAATAAACCAAGGAAAGGGCTGTCTTCCATTTCGGGCATATGCAGCATCTCATCCAACATCATCGGATGGAATCGCCTTTTCCTGCGATGCCTAGTTGGCATATCTCCCACCCGTGATTCAATTCGTTCAGGTAGATCCTGATACATCACTTTAATCTCTTCAAAAAGCTTCGCTACTGACGAATTATCGACCTTCTTTGGCTTTTCCTGCTTTGCGGCGCCTTGGTCCTCTGCCAAATTTGCTACCTTTGTTTTGAATGCATCGACTTGACCGACAACTACCTCTCTATCGGGTTCAGCATTCGGAATTCGGGATACAAGCTGCATCACGAGTGACGTAATTGAGTCAGTGTCATCATCGCTGTTTTGAAATTGAGCGAAAGGCCCGGTGCTTGCTTCGGATAAAGGAATTCCCAAGGCTAGGCCGTGCACCGGCGTTTCCAACTGTCCCTTTGCAACACCTGCCTCATACAAAATCCAAGGGCGGTCGATGCTATGCGGAGTTAACAGACAGACAACATCTGAAGCGTCGTTCAGTTTTTTCATGATTTCCGGATACCAATCGACTCCGTACTCAATACCCTGATTGCCCTTCTTGTCCGATGATCGAAACGACTTCAGAACACCGGCACTGACGCTACTGAGGAGTTTACTGAAGGCTTCGGCAATCTCAGCGTCACGGGTATCATGGCTAATGAATACCAAAGCTTTACCTGAGCCTGCCGTGACAGACGAAGAGGCATCTTGGGAATTCTTGATCTCATTATTTTCCTTCGCCATGTATTCTCCTTTCGTTTAGCAGAACGTTTGAATTGATCCACCTGTTATCCGAGAAAACATTGATTGGATTCATCGCTCTGATGGCAACAATTGAAACCTAAAAACGCGCGCCATTATAGCAGGTTGGAATCGAATGCTTAGTTATGATTTTTATTCCTCTTTCCTTTGTGACATCCCGCCCAAAACATAGCCGCCAATTGTCCCTAACAAAGCCAAAACCCCATCCCCTAACTTGTCTAACAATGCCAAAAAGAGAATACATGCAACGATTAATACTACGGTAACTAGCTGAAGTAATAGCTGCCCTTTGGTAGCTGTTTCTAGCATTGTATTGATATCTGTCGCAGACTTTTCTTTTAAAACGGTCTTACATAGCGACACGAATCCCCAAATTCCAATCGCTCCAAGGAATGCAAAAAGGGCATATTTATTTTCAGAAAGTGATGATATTGCGTTTAGAGTTTCATTCATGATTCATAACAATATTATTATCGCAAAGAGCTTTGTGATAATTCCCTTACACCCAAATATCTTTGTGATAGATCCAGATTAAATTTAATGGGACTAAATTCCTATATCTTCTTCATATATAATTCTTTAAATCTTATTTTCAAGGCAGCAATTCAATTCAATTTGGAATTATCACAAAGTGATGTTTCTGATTTTAAAATTTCTGACCTTGGGATAAAACTCAAAAATTCGGGGATATCGCAAAGATCTTTGGGTTTAATGCGGTTTAATACATAAAAACACAAAGTTCCTTGTGATAACTCCGTAAAATAAACTTGGAATTATCACAAAGCGAACTCCATTACACTATTATTTATTAGCATATAAAATTAAGCCATCGCAGTGAACGCTAAAAATGGAGAGCAAAATGATAATGGAAACTAGCGATAAATCACCAAAACTTCTTGTTCAGTGTAAAAACAAATTGAGATTCCTAAGAAAAGGCCTTAGCACAGAGAGAACTTATCTCTCATGGATAAAACGATATATTTATTTTCACGACTTAAAACATCCAATTGAAATGGATGAGTCACATGTTGAGGAATTTCTGACGGATTTAGCAGTTGTTAGAAACGTCACAGCATCAACACAAAACCAGGCACTGTGTGCAATAATATTTCTTTACAAACACGTGTTAGAGAAAGAATTGAAAGGTATAAATGCACTTCGTGCAGGAAAAAGTAATTATTTACCCGTTGTCTTTACGCGCAAAGAGGTTTTAAAGATCATAAATTCATTGAAGGGAAGGCATCAATTAATGGTACGATTAATGTATGGCGGTGGTTTACGCCGTTGTGAATTAGTCCGGCTAAGAATCCAGGACATCGACTTTGATTCTAACCAAATTATTGTTCGGAGATTTTGCTTGATAAATTAATCTGGCTTCTACTACGAGCCCATATTTCACTTCATATAAGTGAGTTATGAAGAACCCGAAGGCTTGAAATAGTACACTATTCCTTTGCCTTGGGAACCTCCATTACTCAATGATCTAAAGCAAATTAAGTGCTCTCGCAACGAAACCATATGAATTGACCAAGCTGAAGGTGATAAGGACCGTGTAACCTTATTAGGTGAATCTGTTATATCAGACTTAAACGACCATATTGTCCATCGCAAAATCATCCATGAAGAGGATCTCAATAACAAAGTTGGATCTGTTTATTTACCATTTGCATTGGATAAAAAGTATCCAGGCGCACCATATGAGTGGCGATGGCAGTACGTGTTCCCATCAATTCAATTATCAAAAGACCCAAGATCTGGAAAAACACGAAGACACCATATTCATGCTCAAAGTCTGCAAAATGTGGTAAAACAAGCGATTAGAAAAGTGAATATTAATAAAAACGCAGGATGTCATAGTTTCCGTCATTCGTTTGCTACTCATCTATTGGAAGATGGGTATGATATTAGAACAGTTCAGGAGCTAATGGGACATAAAGATGTTCGCACGACAATGATTTATACGCATGTGATGAATAAAGGGCCGTTAGCTGTCAAATGTCCGGTGGATAGGTTACGGGAGAAATGAATAAAGGGATGAGGCGTTAGTTTACCCTAATGCAGCACTGAAGAATTGAAAAATTCTTCGCACTAATTTAGCCTGAGTATTGACCAATAACGCATTGCGAGAAAAAATATTTTTTCGCAATGCGTTTTTTGTTGACAAATTCTGATTTGTATATATACTACTCAATATGAAAGTGCAACAAACATCAGAAAAAGTACTGAAACAACGTATCAAGGCCAGGCTGAAAAGGGTGACCGAAATTGAGGGGTGTATTTCCGGCTCACTGATCCAGATCCACCGGAAATGTGGGCGTCCTAGTTGCCGTTGTGCAACTGGCGGGGAAAAGCATCCAGCCTTTGTCCTTACTTCAAAAGTAAAAGGAAAGACCAAGGTCGTTTACATCCCAGTGACAATGGTCGAAGAGGTAAGAGAATGGGGCGAAAATTACCGTCGGATCAAAACCTTGCTCAAGGAGATCGACGCATTATCCGAGCAGATCATCCGTCAGAAAGTGCCGGTAAGCCGGGCCGTCGCCAAGAACAAAAAGCGCCTGAGCCAGTAAGCTGTGATATGATCAGCATCATCTTACGCCATTGTTTTCCTAATTGGAATCAATGGCTTGATGACTTACCGGATCCGAGGCGACAGGAATCCTGCACCTATTCCAGACGTCACCTAGTCATGCTTGGATTTACAATGTTCCTCCTTCAGAGCGGATCTCGTCGACAATTTCGTGGAGATCGGCTAACGTCTGAATTCCATGCCAATCTTCTTGAGTTGACAGGGACTAATGAAAAAACCGTTACTGATCCTGATACCATGAACTACTTGTTTGAAAGGATGGATCCAAGCGGTTTGGAAAACGTTGTCATAGAAGCCGGTCGCACTCTGATTCGATCCAAAAGTCTGGATCGCTTTCGCCTCGACGGCAGTGTTCTTGTTGCTGTTGACGGGACCGAATTATTCCGAAGCAAACATCAACACTGTGATAAATGCTTGAAGGTTGAACATTCCAACGGGACGATCGACTATTTTCACAGCGCTCTCGAAGCCAAAGTGATCACCGAAAATGGAATGGCGCTGTCGCTGACATCTGAATTTATTGAAAATGCCCAAGATGGATTCTACGAGAAACAAGACTGCGAGCTAAAAGCGTTCTATCGATTAGCTCCAAAACTCAAGGATTACTTCCCCCGTATGAGAATCCTTTTACTCCTTGACGCTCTCTATGCCAATCAGTATGTTTTGGATATCTGTGAAAAATATGACTGGGAATATGTTATCGTTTTTAAGCCTGGATCCTTACCCAACCTTTATGAAGAGGCTGTCAGGCAATGTAAGCGGCATCCAGAAAAGACATTGAAAACTCAAACTCAACTTTTAACATGGGCTCATAATCTCGATTATGAAGGCCATACCCTGCATGCCATTTTCAGTAAAAATCTTGAAGATCCCGAAACCGGGAAATTTGAGTTTATCACCGACATACGACCCAACCCAAATAACATCGAAAAACTTATTAACCAAGGAGGACGAAGACGGTGGAAAATTGAAAATGAGGGATTTAATTCCCAAAAGACCGGCGGATATGAATTGGAACACGGCTATGGACGCAAAGACCATGCTTGGAAGAACTATTATTTTCTGCTTCAGTTAGCCCATCTGCTCAACCAGTTGATGGTGAAAACTGATCTATTCGGAAAGCTGCAATTTCAACACTTGCTTACCTGCGCAACAAAAACTACCGGGGCAGTACTCAGATTCGTCGTTGCCACTGCCGTGGCATTCTACGGAAGCGTCAAGAATTTTATTAAACGCATAGGAGAATCCTTTCGATATCAACCCTTTACCCAACTCGGGCGCAGTATGGATTTCCCCCGGTCCATTCAGATTCGCTTCGCCCCATTTGACACTTCGTAGCCCATCGGTCCAGAGCATGACCTTTTTTAGCCGCCGGGACAATTGAATATTCGAGGATGAACCAGGTTGCACTGACTTCACAGGACTCGTGTGCCCTCGTACAGGCTCGAAAAAAAATCCGGAAAAATCC
>JAJFLO010000025.1 GCA_021772675.1 Verrucomicrobiota bacterium
AGTCATTTATCAACCACTTGAATTCATTCAGCAATGAACATTTTAGAAATCGCGCCGAACCCCTTAATATCAGGATCATTGATACGACCAGCGAGCTATTGGCATTGACTCGAAACTATGGCGTTTAGAATGTCATATCACTTCCCTAAAACGACCGAGTTCTGGTCCAGAAAGATCTCAATCGTGGCGAGGCATATCAATTTATATGGACATTATGAGTTTCATCGGGAACAGAGTTCGATCGATATTAACAAAATCTTTAGTAGGCTGAGTGACAGTCATTGGTTTAGGTAAGGATAATCTTCTTATTTTACGATTTTTAGGGATGTGCAAAAATCCCCATTTTCAAATTGAGAATGATAACGAAAATCCAGATTGGTGGCTCCATTTTACTGGGCTGGTATGGAGATTGTTTGAAAATTAGATTTCATGGTATTATGGCTCATTTGGCACTTAAGTAAATTCGAATTTACTTAAGTCTTTTTTGAAACTAGAACAATTTTACCCATAATTTTAGTTTGCCAAACGTAGCATACCCTTTTAGGGGGTAACTAAGACTTTCGCCCGAGCAGAGAGTCACAGCGACACTCTAAAAGTGTATGCTACCTCCGGTAATCTAAATTTCATCTTATATTTGTACACCTTCTTACGCGTATTAATGCTGCTGTCCAGTAAAACAAATCATACTTGAGGTTCTCTCTTAAAAATATATTCATTCAGCATTATTCACTGATCTAGATTTAATGCAATTTTCATAGCGGTTAAACCATATGACGTAGCTAGTTCCGGCATTGATTCAAGATAACGACTGTTATCATTAACCCAATATCCCTCTGGTTTTTGCATGACGATAAATTCATTAAGGATTTCTTGACACCAATTATGCTTTGTTCCATTTGCCTCTGTGATTTCATCCTTATTGTAAGCATTCAATGCTTTGGTCAACACATTGAGGTAAAAGTATAGTCCTTGCTGCCCCATTCCCGGATTCTCTTTCAAAGTATAATGGCGGCTGATATAATCCATTACTCCCCTGACACGATAATCATTTATATCCATATTTGCATATATCATGCTCAAAAGTCCCGAATAGCTGACACTCCCAGAGCTTAACAAAGAAACTTTACCAGTTTCATCAGTAATTGACCCTGCTTTACTTTCAGTTGGTCGATAAACAAAACCTCCGTAATCATTATCTTGTCTACTAACCCAATCTTGTTTATTCATCTCAGGTAAGTTTTGGCAGCTTGTGATGAATATTTGAACTTTTTCCCACATCTCGCGATTTTGTTTCACTGCATCTAATTTCTTACTATAGGGTTCTTGGTCGAGATACTCAGTGAAATGCAATGCCTCAACGGCGTAACTCAAATTGGTGATGTCCGCCCGACCTGTTTTCGAATATCCGATGCCACCAAAATCAATTGATTTTCTATCATTGAATTGTGAATTAATTAGATAATTTCTTGCTTTTTTTATCACTTCCAAATCTTTTGGTCGGTTGAACGATGCCAACGCAAGCATGGATATTGACGTTGTATAATTCGGATAGGCATGAACGTTTTTTGACCATATAGATCCATCAGGTTTCGCAAATTTCAATATATAATCTAACCCAGAATTAATTGCATTATTAACACCTGGGGAATCAAGGATCGCGATAATGCACAATCCAGTAATTGCTGGGTTTGATGCCCACGATCCCTCATCTCTTTGTTGCGACATCAGAAACTTCACACCTTTATCAATACTTAAGTTTGACTTCTTTACTAATTCAGCATCCAATCCACCTGCACTAACATTAAACGAAATCGATATAACTAAAATAATCATTGAAGTGATATGTCTCACCATAGTACTTATCCTTTTGTTACATTCTATAAGAGTGCGGCTTTAAATCTTTACTTGTTTATAATGAGGAAGTTACACAACATTGTCTTAAATGAATAAAATAGGACAATAGCTGTTAATTGCTACTATGAAACGAGTTATAGCTATTTCAATCACAGCTTTTCCATCTGTTAATTTTTTTATAGTTCTTACAGTCTATCGTATTTATAATCTCTTAATAATAAACGGGTTATTTTTATTTTTTGACTATTTAAAACGCTCCTTTGCGCTAAATTATTGGAATGATTTCCAAACCTTTTCCATAACTCTCACACAAAGGAGCGCAAAAATGATCGAAACAACAAACGCAAAGCAATTAGAAATCTATGAGATAGTAAATGAAGTCATTGAATTTGTCAAGAATCAGGCAGAGCTGGCCAAGTTATCGTTATCGGACTGTTTTCATGGAGATGCAGACACAACGGAGCGATGTGTATTCGAGCATTGTCTTAAAATCGGGGCAAAATTGATGGCATACTATTTCGAACAGTTAGGTTCGATGGACTTAGGCAAAGAAATAGAAGTAGAGGGAAAGCGATTTACGCGCGAAGTGTGTGCTCCTGCGACCCATCTGACAGTATTTGGAGAGATAAATTTCAAGCGTTTTTGTTATTACTCTGCCGATGGAGAAAGCATTAAACCGCTGGATGCGACAGCGAATTTGCCGGATCGTCAGGCATCGTATTTTGTTCAGGATTTATTAAGTCGTCTTGGAATCAAGAATGGGACTTATGAAGAAACCCGGTTATTTTTTAAGGATTTATTCAGCCATAGTTTTTCAAAACGGACACTGGAAGAAATTGTTTGGGAATCGGCGTCAGCTTATGAGAATTATAAAGAAACCAAACCCCTTGCTGTGGAAGAGAGTGAAGGTGAACTTTGTGTTTTGCAGGGCGATGGCAAGGGGGTTCCTGTTCTTCCCGGGGAGAATCCGAATTCAACTGGAAAGATGAAAGAGGCGCTTGTCGGAGTGGTGTATACAGTAAATTCTCATGTTCGAAGCGCAGAAGAAGTGGCTTATTCTTTAACAAATCCCAAATTGTTGACGGAAGATCAGCAAGCCCGTCTTCGTGACCGGGATGGTGCGCGAAATATTAATTATCAGGCGAGCGTTGAGCAGGAGAAAGAAGAAGTGTTTGAATCACTTCGTGCCGAAGTTGATCAACGCAGCAAGGAAAAGAAAAAGCTTGTCGAAAAAGCGATTACTTACTACGAAAATCATCGAGAATATTTGAATTACGATGACTGTCTTGCGAAAGGATATCCAATAGGCACGGGGGTTGTCGAGTCGGCTTGTGGTCATCTGGTCAAAGATCGGATGCAGAAATCAGGCGCACGGTGGAAAATCATTGGAGCAGAACCGGTCTTAAAGCTTCGCTCAGTTTCTGAACACATGACCCCGTGGATTTAGGCCTGATACCAAAGTCTCAAATTTTAAATTCTTAAAACAATGTAACCCTTTATAATCAAACAATTTAATGTTTCATTTCAGTTCTTTTTCCTGACACTATCTAACCCAAGTTGCCTAGAAAAGGCTACCCCAAAAACTATTTTTCACCTTTTATTGACAAATATCGCACTATTTTTTGCCTACAGAAATTCGAAAAGTGATTTCGTAGTGACCTAAATTAAATTAGTTTAATTTTTAAGGTTGA
>JAJFLO010000241.1 GCA_021772675.1 Verrucomicrobiota bacterium
CTTTGGAATAAACGGTCGCTGAGGACATCGACCCTCCAATACTGTAAATGAAAATTAATGTTTTCCGCGTTTTGTTTTATAATTATCACAAAGCCAGTTTTTTTAGAAAACATATACAGATAAAATAAAAATATGAAAACAAGAAAAACTATTAGAAATATCATCGTAATTACAAGCATTGTTGTAATCCTTAGCCAATATATCTTTTCTGCTGATTGGCCGCATTTTTTAGGGCCGAATTATAATAATATATCGGACGAAACCAATTTAAGAAAGTCATGGTCTGTTAGTGGCCCAAAAATACTTTGGACGGCTGATGTTGGATTGGGTTTTGGTGGCGCGGCTATTCGGGATGATGAGGTGTTTATATTGGATCGGATTGATGATCAAAACGACGTGTTTCGTTGTTTAGATTTAGATTCAGGTGCAGAAAAATGGCGATATATGAACCCTGTTCCCGGACGTCTTCCTTATCCAGGTTCCAGAGGTGTGCCAACAGTAACGGAAAAATTTGTATATGGTATAAGTTGTCTAGGAAATGTTTATTGTATCGATAAAAAATCTCAGAAGCTCGTTTGGAGTGTTGACATTCAGAAGGAATATAATGTTGAACCGCCACGGTTCGGTTTTGCTCAGTCACCTATGATCTATAAAAATATGGTTTATATCGCACCGATGAGTGAGTCCATTGGATTAGTTGCGTTGGATAAAAAATCAGGTAAAGAATTGTGGAAGTCTGAACCGTTTGGGTACAGTTATTCAACGCCATCAATTATTAAACTTAATGGTATTGATCAGTTAACATTGCAGGTAACGCTTGATCGATCAAAGAAGAAAGGTGCACTTATCAGTTTTAACCCTGATACTGGGAAAAAACTTTGGCAATATGATGACTACTACGTCATGGCGGCAATACCCGAACCTATTGTCATTAATAACGATAGATTGTTCCATACCAGCGGATATGAAGCCGGATCAATTATGCTTAAAGTGACAAAGAAAGAATCTGATTTCTCCATTAAAAAATTATTTAGCGTTTCCCAAGGCTCCCAGATTCATCAACCCATATTATTTCAAGAACATTTGTACTTGATTGTCAATGAAAATGCTAATCAACGTATTAAATCAAAACGCAAAGAAGGCGGGCTAATGTGCATGGATTTAGCCGGGAATATAAAGTGGCGTACGGGCGATGCACCAAATTTTGGTCGGGGCAGTATAATTTTCGCAGATGGATTATTCATTATTCAAGATGGTCATGACGGGAGATTGCGTTTGGTTAAGCCTGAGCCGGGGAAATTTCAGATACTTGCGGAGCATAACATTTTTAATATAGATGATAAAGATGACCATCAAATGTGGGCCCCAATGTCACTGAGTAATGGTCGGTTGATCGTACGTAGTCAAGCTAAAATGAAATGTATTGACATACGAGAGGCCAACTAATGAAATTAACTAATTTTGATTATTCACCAAATACTCGCATCATTTTTGGCTGTAAGTCAATTGATGATATCGGAGAGGAAGCTGTTCAACTCGGCGGTAAACATGTATTGCTTGTTACCGACAAAGGCGTTGCCGAAGCGGGTCATGTTAAAGGTGTAATAGCAAACTTAGAATCATGTAACCTCCATACTGTGATTTTTGATGATGTCAGGGAAAATCCAACCACGGAAGACGTCAACCATTGTCTACAGCTTGCCAGTGAACATCCGATTGACCTCATCATTGGCTTAGGAGGTGGAAGCAGTTTAGATACCGCTAAGGGATGTAATTTCCTACTCACCAATGGTGGTGAAATGAAGGATTACTTGGGGATTGGTAAGGCAAAAAAGCCAATGTTGCCGATGATAGCGGTTCCCACGACGGCTGGAACAGGCAGTGAAACTCAGTCATTTGCACTAATTAGTGATGAAATCACCCATCAAAAGATGGCGTGCGGTGATTCCAAGGCAACTCCTAAAATTGCCATTCTCGATCCGGAATTGACACTAAGCCAACCAAAAAAAGTGGCAATATGTACCGCTATTGACGCTATCACTCATGCCGTTGAAAGTGCAGTTACTACAAAGCAAAATCCCATATCATTATTATTTGCCAAAGAAGCATTCAAAATGGCTCAATCGGGTTTTGAATCAATGGTAAGTGATCCGGAAAATATTGCTGCTCGTAGCAAATTGCTGCTCGGCGCTTCATATGCCGGAATTGCCATTGAAAATAGCATGTTGGGTGCCGCTCATGCTGCCGCCAATCCATTAACCGCACATTATGGAATCGTTCATGGAAACGCTGTTGGTGTGATGTTACCACATATTGTTCGTTTTAATTGTGATGATTCTACATCTCAGAAAATATATGCTGAATTGGTCGCTGATATCGGTATCGCCAATGAAAAATATAAAACTGATGATGCGGTGAATAGGTTTGTAGAACGAATTGACTATCTTGTTGGATTAGCTGGATTTTCAGACATCAAGTTAGGTCATAATATCAATGAAGCTGAATTATCTATGTTGGCAAACGAGGCCTCTAAACAATGGACGGCAAATTTTAATCCGCGAAAAATTGTTGCTTCCGATTTTGCTCGCATATATAGGAAGGTACTCGGATGCTGAAAACTTTGATCAAGGTACTCCTTTTAATTTCATTTATGAGCTTTGGCGAATGCCTTTATTCTGCTCAAGTAGGCGAAGATTCGTGGGCTATGTTTAGAGGGGACCGAAACTTACGCGGTGTTGCAAATGGGGCGCTTGAATTACCCCTGAAACTAACCTGGACATTTCAGGCAGGTGATGCCATCAAATCCAGTCCTGCGGTAGTTGGTGATCGTGTCTACTTTGGCGCAAATGACGGCCGTGTCTATTCGGTGTCAATTCAAGATGGTAAACAAAGCTGGACTTTTTTAACAGAGGATATGGTCGAATCGTCTCCACTTGTGATTGATGATACTGTTTATATCGGATCATCTGATTTTTCATTATATGCTCTGGATGCCAAGACGGGGAATAAAACGTGGAGCTATAAAACGGAGGGGAAAATTTTGGGATCGCCAAATTGGACTAAAAGTAATAATGGAGATCGAATCAATATAATTGTGGGAAGTTATGACAATCAGGTCCACTGTATAAATAGTAAAACTGGAAAACGGGTTTGGGTATATGAGACCGGCAATTTTATAAATGGGACACCGACGGTATTTGATGCAAGCCTGCTCTTTGGTGGATGTGATGGTAATATGTATATACTATCTGCGAAAAGTGGAGCATTAAAGAAATCGATTGATATTGGAATATATATGGCGAATTCAATTGCTGTAGACAATGGTCATGCTTATTTGGGACACTACGGGAACAAATGTATGGCGATAGATATCAAAAACGCAAAAACTCAATGGACTTATTTTAACAAAGATTTTCCCTATTTTTCGTCTCCTGCTGTATGGAAGGATTATGTTGTTATTGGTGGACGTGATAAACATGTCCATTGTATTAATCGAGAAACCGGGGAGAAAATCTGGACTTTAAAAACCAAGGGGCGTGTTGATTCATCCCCGGTAATCTGTGATAATAAAGTGATTGTCGGTTCAGATGATGGTCGATTATATGTGATTGATTTGAAAACGGGCACCATACTGTGGAAATATGAAATAGGACAGAATATTAAGAGTTCTCCTGCTGTCGTTCAAGGTACCGTTATCGTTGGTGCAGATGATGGAGTGATGTATTGTTTTGGGAGGTAGTGGTTGATTCTATTTGAACCAATTTATCAAAAGGATATAACTAGTATTTCTCGCAAAGGTGCCAAGACGCAAAGAAAGAAGGATAGAAAATGCACACAAATGAAAACAAAACATAGATTCTCGTTGATCCCTTATTATTCATTTAAACTTTGCGTTTTGGCGCCTTTCGAGAAATATAAATTAAATACACGTTATGAAAACTAAGACATCCCACAAAACCGAAGCTGGCAACTATTTCATCTCCAACTATCCACCATACTCGTTTTGGAAGCCGGAATTTGTTGACAATGCTGTCATTGCTCTGAATACCGAACCTAATCCCTCCAATCCACTAGGCATGTACGTCCATATACCATTTTGCCGGAAGCGATGTTATTTCTGCTATTTCCGGGTATATACCGGAGTGAAGTCTGATGCAGTTAAAAATTATGCCGATGCCCTTATTCAGGAAGTTAAGCTATATCGGGGAAAAAAATGCATTAGCGACAGGAAACCTCTTTTCATTTATTTTGGTGGGGGCACACCATCATTTCTGTCGACAACACAGCTGACACATTTATTTGGCGAAATGAAGTCAATGTTTCCATGGGACGATACGGAGGAAGTTACGTTTGAGTGTGAACCGGGTACGTTAACCGAGAAAAAAGTCAAATTCCTTAAAGAATCAGGAGTTACACGCTTAAGTCTCGGTGTTGAAAATTTGGATAATGAACTTCTGTCAGTTAATGGCCGATCACATACAACAAAAGAAATATATCGTGCTTATGAGTGGGCGAAGAATGCAGAATTCCCGCAAATAAACATTGATCTAATTGCGGGTATGCTCAATGAAACGGAATCAAATTGGCAGAAAAACATTGAGAAAATTATCAAAATGGATCCTGACAGCATCACCATTTACCAGATGGAAATCCCGTATAATACGACCATTTACAAGCGGATGGAAGAATCCGGTGAAAATTTTGCACCTGTGGCGGACTGGGAAACCAAACGACGATGGGTTGACTATGCATTTAATACACTTTCAGACGCAGGGTATACTGTTAATAGTGCCTACACCGTTGTAAAAGATCCAGCAAAAACAAAGTTTGTTTACAGGGATAAACTATGGCAGGGAGCCGATCTGGTATCGACGGGAGTGGCTTCATTTTCCCACGTGAATGGAACCCATTACCAGAATGAACATAATCTTGTTCAGTATCAATCGAGGTTGAGGAAAAATGAGTTACCAATTTTTCGAGCGTTAACTCCAACTCATGAAGAGCTGCTTGTACGAGAGTTTTTGCTACAGTTTAAGCTCGGTTCAATCAAACCTGATTATTTTGTTGATAAATATCATGTCGATGTTCGTTCCTATTTTTCAGAACCATTAAGAACTATCGCTAATCTGGGTGTGTTGGAAGATATCAATGATGAATTACGACTAACTCGACAAGGATTACTACAGGTGGACAGGCTCCTCCAAGGGTTCTTTCTCCCTCAACATCAGGTTGATCGATTGGTATAAAATATCTTTACTAAAAGCAAGGTCTGTGATCAGTTTTAAGTAGCCATTCTTGGCTGCGATCTCATTACTCAGTTACAGATGACCGAGTTACCATTTTCACACTCAGGATATGAAACAAATTAAAATATAAAAATAGTAATGGCTAATACATCTGAAAATCTAAAACCGTTATTGTCATTTTATAAATCATCTGATCTGGATTTACCTGCTATTCATGAATTATCCGGTGATGACTTACCTGAACCATACAAACATTTACTTGTCCATGATAGCGATATGACACCACGTTTGACTGAGTTTTTCAATGGTGAAATATCATTGAATGTTTTAGATTCCTTAATTACAGAAGATGCTTACCAACGGAAGGTAGTGTTGGTCAACACAGAACCCAATGAACCGGTCGAGTTTGGGGCGATATGTATTCACTTATCAAGGTTTGAAGAGCACGTTAAAAGAGTGATTGCCGATGGTAAAATTCCTTTAGGAACAATATTAGCAAATTGGAATATCAATCATTCATCTAAACCGAATATGTATTTTTCCATTGAAAGTGATCGCTGGATTTCAGAGTATTTATATACCGAGATTGGGCAACTGTTATATGGCAGGTGTAATACTATTACGAATAAAGAGGGCGAATCACTCGCTGATATCGTAGAAATTTTGCCTGTAATTTTTTAGATGACAAGACCGAAAAAGCAACAGATTTTACCACGGAGACACGGAGAAAAAACAGAAGTGGAGATCATCTAAAACTTGACCTTTTAGTTGAGAAAAAAGTTGTTGTTGAATTAAAAGCGGTAAAAGAAATCTCAACAGTTCATGAATCTCAGTTGCTAACATATTTGAAACTAACGGGTTGCAAAGTTGGTTTAATCATTAATTTTAATGTACCAATACTAAGAAAGGGAATTCGCAGAATGGTTAACTGATCATTAGACACTAATCTTCTGAGTAAGCCATTGCTCAATTCAACGCGTTTCTCTCAATCAAAGTTTGTTATTTATTTCTGATTATGATCAGAAATAAATAACCTCTAACTCCAAAATCTCCGTGCCTCCGTGGTAAATTAAAAATATGAAATACGTAACATGAACACTTATGACACAATCATCATCGGTGCTGGCCCAGCGGGAACGTCAGCCGGGACATACCTGGCTCAAAAAGGCTGGCGGGTTCTTATTGTTGATCGTGAAACTTTTCCTCGATACGTCATCGGTGAGTCAATGTTGCCATATTGTTACTTTCCGTTAGAAAAAATCGGCATGATTGGCAAAATGAAGGCATCAGATTTTACTAAAAAGTACAGCGTTCAGTTTGTCCGAAAGGACGGCGCTTCATCACTTCCATTTTATTTTGAGGAACATCTTGGTCACGAAGCAGCAATGACCTGGCAAGTTGAACGGCGAGATTTTGATCAAATGATGGTTGACCATGCAAAAGAAAATGGCGTTGAATTTCATAAATCTGTAACTGTTACTGACTTGAACAAGGATAGGGATGGACGCTATAAGGGGATTCAGGTAAGGAATCGTCGCGGTAAAATCAGTGAATTTTCGTCAGATATGATTGTTGATGCTAGCGGACAGGCAGCCTTAACAGCGACTCGAAATGGCTGGCGCATTAAAGATCCGTGTCTGAAAAAAATTGCAATCTGGACGTATTTCAGGGGAGCAACACGAGGATCGGGAATTGATGAAGGCGCAACAACCATTGCCTACCTTGATAACAAAAACTGGATTTGGTTTATTCCACTTCGCGATGACATCGTTAGTGTAGGAGTTGTCGGAGACAAAGATTATTTATATAAAGATGTGAGAGATCCTGAATCTATTCTTAATCGGGAAAGCAATAATAACCAATGGATAAAATCGCATCTTCAAGGTGGAAAAAGAAACAGCGACTATTTTGTAACTGGTGATATCTCTTATCGGTCCAAATATTCGGCTGCCAATGGATTGGTTCTTGTGGGGGATGCATTTGCGTTTTTAGATCCAGTTTTTTCGTCCGGATTATATCTTGCTCTGCAAAGTGGAGTATTAGCTGCTGAAGCAATTGATAACGCTCTGAAAATTCGGGATTTAAGTGCGTCACAGTTTGTTGATTACAGTAAAAGGATGTGTCTGGAAATTGAGAATATGCGCCAACTTGTATATGCTTTTTACAATCCTGATTTCAGTTTTGGTTCAGTCATCAAAAAGCATCCTCATCTTAAGGCAGATTTAACAGATTGCCTCATCGGTAACTTAAATCGAGACTTTAGCGAAATGTTTGACGCGATTTCCGAGTATACATCGTTGCCAGAGCCACTATCTCACGGGCTGGCCAGAATAAATTCAGTATGAAAATCATCTATCTTATTGCGGGTACCGGTAGTTACTATTGCGGCGCATGTTTACGGGACCATGCATTGATCCAGGGATTAAGGCATCATGGGCATGATGTTAAAATAGCGCCAATTTACCTGCCGTTGGTTACTGATTCTCCAATAGATATTGAATCGCCGATCTTCTTAGGTGGGATCAATATGTTCCTACAGCAAAAGTTTGCTGTGTTCCGCAAGACACCTAAATTGATTGATAAATTCTTGAATATGAAATGGATGCTAAGTCTGTCTTCAAAACTAGCTGGTATGACGAAACCACATGACCTTGGCGAGTTAACACTTTCGACGCTGGATATAGAAAACGGACCACAGGTAAAGGAATTGGAAAAACTCAGTTGCTGGCTTAACAATCAGACAAATGTCGATGCTGTTTTTCTTTCACACACACTTTTAATTGGGTTGGCTCCAACTATAAAGAAATTATTAAACACAAAGATTTTTTGTTCTTTTCAGGGTGAAGATTCATTTTTGGATAGTTTGCCAGAAAAATTTGCTAATAAATGCTGGCAGGAAATCTCAAAACGGACCGGAAGTGTTGATGAGTTTATTTCTTGTAGCCAGTTTTACAAGGACGTAATGCAAATGCGATTAGAGGTTTCAAGTGACAAAATTCATGTTATTTATAACAGCATCGATTTAAGTGACTATCTCAAATTACAACCTCGTGGAGGTCTGAATGTCTTGGGATATCTATCGCAATTTATTCCTGGAAAAGGAGTTGAGACTGTTCTGAAGGCATTTTTCAAACTTAAAAAAGATCCATTTCTGCAACATCTTAAATTAAATTTGGCGGGTGCTGAAGTCCCATCATCTCCAGGTTATTTTGATAAAGTGAGATCAATAATCGCTGCATCTGAGTATGCATCGGATATCGTTATCACATCCAATTTAACCAAAGAGCAGAAGCTCGATTTTCTTGGTAATATTTCGATTTTATCTGTTCCAGTTAACTATGATGAAGCATTTGGTTTATATATCATTGAAGCAATGGCATCTAGCATTCCGGTTGTGCAACCTGATCGGGGTGCTTTTCCAGAATTGATCAAGGCAACCAATGGAGGCGTGTTATATGAATCCGGAAATATGGAAGCCTATGTATCTACACTCAAATCCGTACTGTTAGATAAACATAAAATTCAACAATTGGGCAAACAGGGCAGGGCGTCTGCATCGGAGTTATTCGATAACAAACGAATGGCTGAAAAAGTTGTAAATTTAATTAGCAGTTATTAACGAGAAGATATGGGATATTGATGTAATTTGAGTGCATGTTCATTTGTTGAATGCAAAAAAGTAACTCGGTCATTCCTGACTGAGTAGTGAGAGCGCAGTCAGGAATGACTATGTTCCTTTTTCTCTCCGCTCAGGTCACAACCAGCGTATTCAACAAATGAACATGCACTCATTTAATTTGGTTGTTATGTTCCCAAACGGGTTTCTTCTTGGATATCTGTAAAAATCATAGATTTTTGATGATCCTTAAGTTTGGTAGATCAAATATTTTCAACTTAAAATATTCTTGATCTCGATATCCATAAGCCTGTCTGTTCAACCAACCGATCTTCGAGATCATATTTTCTGTTATCTCTCGACGTTAATTATTCCTTGTTCGATATTCGATTTTCCAAAATAGGAAGTTATTTAATGTAAGTAAATGGTCAAGATGTCTATAAACTCTTTCTGTACGCAAAGAATACAAGTGGGGCAAGAGTCACTTGGCCATTCCTGGCTGAAAAAATTCTTTTACACAGGCAAGAGCTGAACGGAGTGAGACGGCAATTCACTTAAGTGAATTAGAGAAGCTGCAACCCCGTGCTACTAACGTCTTTACCGAATATTTACTAATAAAGAGGTTCGAACAGGATTATTGTAATCAGAAAACTTAAAATTAAAGACCTGACCCTAAGATTTCTTAACCGATACAGCAACTTTTGAACTTCTTCCCGCTCCCGCAAGGACAAGGGCTATTTCTCCCAATTTCCTTCTTCCTTTTCTTTCTCAACGGCACGAATTTTACTGGATCTTGCTGAAACACCTCCGACAGCGTTTGATATAATTCGGGATGTTTTTTCGCCAGTAGATGAGGTTTCTCAAAGAAATATTCACCTGCTACTGCGAAAAACTCTTGCGGTGCTGTAGCACCGTAATCATTAATATCGGATTTATTCTGGTTAATCTCGCGTGTTTTCTCACGAATCAATTCTACCCATGGAGCGCTGAAACCATGTTTTGTGAAAGCCTTCGGTAGACCATCAATAAAGCCGTCCTCTTTATCGTAAATATGAATAAACTCATGAATTCCAACGTTCTTTTTGTCATTATGAATATTGAACCCAGCGTGCAACGCCGGTTTGGAAAGAATCATAATACCTTCCATCTGCCCCGAACCGACCATGCCGGTAATAATCTCTTCGGGTTCGTGAAAGTTGAAGTTGCGATCGAATGCTGCAGGATAAAGTAATACTTCGTCCAAATACTGGTATTCCCAATCATGAAAACCGAACAAGGGAACCGCGGCACTACTGGCGACGAGCAATCGGTCCTCCCTGGTCACCTCTGTTTGAATTCCTGTGATACGTGTTGTGTTTAGAAATTTAAGAATATCTTGCTCAAAGCGAGCCTTGTTCTCATCGATAAGACCGGAATAGAACATCACTTCAGAGAGTAAAAACTCCCGATCCGCACTAGTCAATTGACCAATGGGCTTAGAATCCCGGGTCCACTTGCGCAGAAATAGAAAAATAAGTACAATTCTCAGAGCTATTGGAATTAGATAGATCATTTTTACCCATCGTTGATAATTAAGTCAAAAAAACTCGGGGTCGTGCCGAAGGGCTCCCAACTTAAGGTTTTCAGGCTTCACTAGCCGCGAAAATCCGTTGGAGTTCACTACTTCAGTTGTGCATAATTGCTGATATTGTGACGTTTGCCTGCCCAGCTAAAGCTGTGAACTCCATCAAGCACTTCGACATAACTAGAACCCGCTAGACCTTTTCGAACGGGGTCTAACTAGATAATCTCGGCGTAAGTCCTTCGGGTGGGCACGGAGCAGTTCTTGATGGAGTTTCGTTTGCATGGAAGTAAGTCGATCCGAGGATCGTCGTCTTCCACGCAAATGAAATTCTGCCAGAAATGCCCGCCCTTTGGGTTGTCTGTACAGGCGGATTTGCATCCTTAGAAGATCGGGGGGGTACCTCCG
>JAJFLO010000242.1 GCA_021772675.1 Verrucomicrobiota bacterium
TATCACCAGGAAATACATCATGTAAATCAAGCTATGCCATCACCCCAGGATTATGTACAATCCCACACTCATCTTGTAGCTGAAATGAATATTATAATCGGAGAAAGTCTGATATACAATATCTTATTGGGTGACAAAACCCACGAAGTTTCATCACCAGCGACGATATATATTCCACCGAAATTGGCCCACTTATCAAATGTCATCAGAAGAAATGGTTTATTTGTCTGCGTTATACTCGCTGATACTTGCCGTACATATGATTTGAAAGGTTAGGTAATGGAAAAAAGTTTAGTTAAACCAAATTACTCAAAATTTTCGTTGCATGATCTCCTTGTCTTGATCGTTGTCGAAAATGATTTATCCGCTCTACAAGAACTTCACGACAAGCGCACAGTTTTTCAATACGGACATCAGTCAAGACTTCTGTTGGCTGAGTATTTGAAGTGTTTAAAAGATTCAACTTCAGTCAAAGGTTCCTGTCAATTCGTAGATCAGGCTTACGACTATACGATTGATAAATTTTCCAATATTCCGAAAATGTCAGTGTGTCAGAAATATAACGGGAAATCAACAGGTCCGGATTGCAGGAAATATTATCAGGCTATTGTAAACGACATTTCAAAGGAATCATCAAAAAACCTTCTAACCGACCTTCTATCCGCCAGGAAACTACAAGGACTCGTTACCCGTCATTTTTTCTTGTCCCTTCGTGAAATAAAACGCAGCTCACATTCGTCCCGATATAATTGGAAATTACCCAACGGGAGTATCTCTGTGACAATGCCAAAATCAATTTCTGGAAGTCGCAGACTCGTTTGGCTACAGCAAAATATCACAGATCCAAACCCAAAATGTGTCGAAGAACAACAGCGTATTCAGGAAATTATTAACCAACGTCTTGGTACAGGTGAACCAGTTTATTTAGATAACAGTAAGCTGCCCGGTTGGTGTGTTGCCAATGCGGTATACTCTCAAAAACAACGATTCAAAGTCAACGGCGTTGATTTTATCGATACCGTAGCAGAAGCAGTGGCAGAAGAAAAATCTCAACGTATCAGCCTTCAGCGAAAAGCAATCAAAGTATTAGGAAAACAACGGTTAAAGACAATGATCTTACGTATCTTCGAAGATCTTGGTAATGGGAACTATAAAGATATCCGAATTTGTACTGCATATGGAATATCAAAAGCCACATTTTCCAGATTTGCAGGTAGTCGGTGGAATAAAAACATTCCTGATTTATGGTCAAATCTAGCTCAGGTAATCGCAACAAATCATTCATTTATTGAAACAGCGAGGAATGCCGGGGTATGGGATCGAATTAATCATGTTCATGCTAAATCAGAAGAAATGATTCATGAGTGATGACCTTTACTTCATTCCAATGATTATGAACGTTATTGATGGGCTTGACAACGGCGATCAAACAGTGCTTGATACTATCGAAAAAATGGGGAAAGACGTTCGATATAGAGCAGGGTTTGTGCAATATAAAAAATTTATGGAATCTGTTAAATCACAGTTTTACATAGGAATTGATGTAATAAGGGACGGAAAGAAAATCAAATCTGTGAATGTAAATACTATAGGGAGTCAACATACGATCTCCAATATCATTCCCGGAAATTATACTTTTGTCGCCTCAACGGGCCGAATATTATGGATGTCTAAAATCAGACGTTCTGATATTTGCTGGACGGATACGGATATTTGTTTAGCAGCCGAAACTGAACTCTCAGAACCTCAATGGAATCGTGAAGAAACGATACTTGATGGAGATATTACAATCCAAATTTACCCAGGACTTGAATCCGGCTTTTTAGTGATTACATCCCAATGAATAAACGTCGCTGCAGCCAATTAATAGGTTTGACAACAACCCTGCTCATATTTGGTGTTGGAAAGGAAAAATTAGGGGTGACCACGAAAATAAAAGTCACTACAACCAGACGTAAGAAATTACGAATCTGTTCTAAAGGTCCTGTTCGTTTTGGAGAGAAAACCATCACCCATATTTCAGAAATAATAATTCCAATTATTGACAACATCCTTGAATCAATGAAACAGCCTCTACAAAATTTTAATCTGTCAGTTTCAAACCTTAGCGCAGCATCCGTAGCAGACAAAGGAACGACAATAAATGGTTTTTCGGCAGATTTACCCATTTTCCTGGCAATGTTATCAGCTGCACTCAAGATTCCCATGTCAAATGGCTTTGCGTACACAGGCCACATTGCCTCATTAGAGGGCAGTATCGGTATGGTGAACGGTTTGCTTGCAAAATTGAAAGCCGCAATAATCGACAAAAATATTGATACTTTTGTATACCCGTCACCGGATTCTGATATATCAATGTCACAATTACGACCAGACGAACAAAATCAATTACAACTATCAATCAAAGAATCACGTCATCAAATCCAATCCGTATCTGTTTGTAATATCTGTGATGCAATTACAGGTACGGTATCCAATGAATCGATTATCAGAGGTTTGTTCAACCGCAATGAGCTGCCGTCCGGAGGTCAAGAAGAAGATTTAAGCGAAGATGTATTGACAGCTGCCAAATATCTGCTGGGTTCAGAAAATCAGTTTTTCGATCTCCTTGCAATGAATCTCAATTCAGGAAACCGATTGAAAGTAATATTTTTAATCCGCAACTGGTTAAAACTTCATACGCATAAAAATAAATATCCTGCGAATTTCGGGCATAAACTTAAGCAGTTTGTTATTTCCTTACCTCCGGTTTTACGACGGTTAAAATTTAATAAGCCACTTTTATCTACCAAAGAGATTCTTGTCGTGGGCCAGTTTGCAAAAGACTCTGATCTCAGTGACGTGCAAATTCTAAACGAGTTCGCATCTGACAAACATAACTTTTCTGTAGAAAAAATAAGTGAATTAGATGGAAACAAATACGACACTTCCTTATCTTTTGACAAAATTCTCAATGAAATTAACCGAGATAATCTTTCAGCGATAATTGGTAATAGGATTGACACCGCACGCACGACCTATTGCCTAGAAAAAGCAACTGTTAAGTCATTTGAAGAGTTTAACCAAATCATAGTTTCATTCTATATCCATCTCAAACGACACACATTGAATGGATCAGCTCCCATTAATTCATTTTTAGCCGGCCCTGAAGCAGAAGCACTGCTGATTCGCACATATTCTCATAAAAATGGTCGAAATGCAGCCCTTTCCCAAGCCATATCAGGAATTAACGGAGGGATGAGATTGGTGTTGGATGAACTAACAGAATATTTCAAACAGGAACAATATGACCGGTA
>JAJFLO010000243.1 GCA_021772675.1 Verrucomicrobiota bacterium
TATCCATAGGGGCTAAGTACCGCGAGAATGGGTCGTAAGTCACTCGTCAAAGCGGAATTAGCAACTGTGGGTAACTCCCGGAAACGTCACCACAAGTACACTTGCGGGTCATTATTCTTTCATAAAACTTTTGACACTACCTTGGGTTTCGTTTTTTTGGGAATGCGAAATCCTCCAACAAGCTTCAAACCTCATCAAAACAGGCCAAATTTGGCATTTTCAAGATGAAGGTACGAAACTCAGGACAGACCCCCGTTCGAAAAGGTCAATGATTTTGTTAATGCCCTACCAGATTGCAACTATTGAATTCATTTTTTTTGGATTTTCGTCGAAATTATTAGAATATTTTATGATATTTAGTCTACAGGATTTGTCATACTTATAATGATCCTGGCATCTGGATAGTGATGATAAATTCGTTGCAAAGATGTTGGTTAACAATAATATCGATGGGTAAATTCTCCAAATAGTTGACCTTCCTTAGATTTATCAAAGAATTTTTGGAAACCCATTAACTCTTTGTGACATTTATTATCATCGTCAAAATATTTTGGAGCAGATGGTTCCGGTAAAAATATCTGTGGATATTCTTTTAGGCATTTCCGTATCCAATTTGTGGCACTTTGGAAGTCCTAATACCAATAAAGTCTAAATGAGGAATTAACCGTTCGTGCATTTTTTAAGTGAATTCAATTAAGTTAATATCGTAACCTTCTTAAATTTCATAGTAGGCTCACCAAATCGGGATATTTGTAACCGGCGGCTGAGGACATCTGCCGTCCACTAATTTCCGTGATTGAGGGCGTGCGTCCTCGACCTCCATTGAGCCATGAAATTTAAGAAAGATACGAATATATAAATATTCGGTGAACCCTTGTATTTAAAATACACCCAGTCTCCTAGGTATCCATCCCTCTTTTTAGCAGGGATTTATCGGAATGAATTTTAATTAAATAACCTTCCTTCCAGTCCCCTCTAATAAGTGGGGATTTAGGGGTGTTAAAAGGTTGCGCTTTAATCTGGCGAATGGGTTCACTGGATATTTACAAGAATACAAGCAAAACATCTCTATGCACGCAGTAAGAGGCTGTAACAGGCTATCTCTTTCTGGCTGTAACCAAAATATAGCCCAAATTTTCACTCATATATTCATACATATAGGCCCAATTATTGATCATTTTCTCAGTATTATCCGGGACTGTTTCATAAATCAATTGCTTATGCTCCTCAATTGTCTCCAGGAGCTTGGGCGTCAGATGGGGCATTACATTATCAGTAATATCTTCTATATGAACTAATTCAAAGCCCTTTTCTTCCAATAAAGCCTGATACTCATCCTGCTTAATAAATGTGGAATGAATATGTTTTTCAACAAAGGTGAGGAATTCACTTGTCGTCTTCTCTAGAATGGGCAAATCCGTTAATAACAAAGTTGAACCTGGTTTTAACACGCGACTGACTTCTTGCAATGCAGCTTTGTGGCCCATATGAAATATTGATTCAAAAAACCAACCACCATCATAGCTTTGATCATCACAAGATAAATCCAACGCGCTGGCATGAATAAAGCGCGCCTTATTCTGTAAACCTTTTTCGGCAGCTCGCGCGTTAGCATCTAACTGTTGATTCTTGCTAATGGTAATGCCATCCACCAAGCAATCTTTTGCTTCGACCAACCGCAATGCGGGCAAACCAACGCCACAGCCTAAATCAATAAATTTTTGTCCGGACTCTATAGTGGTGTTGTCAATCATTATTTGGGCTAGTTTATCAGCGGCTGAAGCAAAGTCGTCATCTTTATTTGATTCTCCCCAGTACCCCCAATGCAGGTGCCCACCAAGTAAAAGGGACATCAACATATTCGCTGGTGAATCATAAAACTCCGCTACGCTAGCTACAGCCGCAGTTTCTATATTAGCATTTTCCATTTCCCCTCCACTTAAAATTAGGTAAACAGTTTTCTTAAATAAGGGCCTAAGCACTCGGGAAAAAATAATTACCCCAACTGCTTGTCTTTTGAACCGTCTTCCGCGTTGAGCCAATGCTTACATATCACAATATACGCCCCTTGGTTTGCCTTGAAGACGACCCAAAAATCCAGCGCATTTGGGACAATTATTTTTTTCCGAGTACCTAAGAGCCTGCAATAGGCTATTTCTTTCTGGCTGTAACCAAAATATAGCCCAAATTTTTACTCATATATTCATACATATATACCCAATTATCAATCATTTATTCGGTATTATCCGGGATTGTTTCATAAATCTTGATTATAATGAATAAATTGGAAATTAACTGGGCGACGCCTTTGACAAGCTTTCCAGTATCGAATGGGTAAATTTCAAGTATGGAAATCAGATTGCCAATGCGTTCATTGTGGACAAGGACAAACCTTAGTTCAACTTCAAGTAGTTGAGAGAAGACTTCTTTTCACAATCTCCGGTCAACATCAATTTGAAGAAGGAAGCCAATGAATTGAGTGAAATAAAGAAAGATACTTTGCATAAGGACAATCATAACAATTCCCTGCGCAATCAGGCGGACTCGATTGCTAAGGGAGATATTGTGAAACAACAGGCCAATATCAGCGAGCAGAGGAATGTTGTTAATAACGCCGGTAACTGTTCGCCGATCCTACAAGAGAGGGATGAGCATACCAACACCCAAGCCTTCACTTAAAGAACCAATCAGTGAAATCACAATGAGACTAATAAGAAGAGACTTGTGAAAGATTAATAATCTAAAAATCTGGTTGTAGGCTGAAAAATTAAAAAACATTATATCAATCCCTGGAACATAACGGTGAGTCTAAATATCGTTTAATATGGGAGAGCTTAATGTTCCCGGGGTCTTTAGTCCATCGTTTCTCTAGAAAGATAACGTACTGTTTCATCAGTTGTAATACACGTTCGTCATGACTCATTACTTCCGACCCGATAGCCAACGGATCTAAAAACGTTGCTTTGATCTCACTAACCCTATTCATCGAAACGAAACAAGGCAACACATCCGCTCCGGTATTGAGAGCTAATTGGGCAAAACCAGTCCCAAAAACGCGATGTCTACCATGTAATGGAAGAGTAACTCCTCCAATGCCATTAGGTCCATCAGGAGCGATACCGATTATCCATCCTTGCTTAAGGTTTCTTTCGCATTGATGAAGCTGCTCAATGAGATTGGATAAATAAACAGTATCCAGGTCGGCTTTCTTTAATCGCCCCTCTTTCACTAATTTCTTTAAAGCTATATTTATCCCGCCAACAAATGAAACATGGTCAAAACCCAGATGCTTTAAGACAAGTGACATTACCTCTGTTAATGCATTATGATTAGTCACCAAAATAACACCATTCCCTTTTAAGTATGACTGCCGAAGTATTGATTCTCCGGTAATTGTTACCCAACGACTGAATTGCGGGGGTGTGCAGCGCAATGTCGTTAAGTTAAGAGATAGGTTGATATGCAAATGCAAATTGGAATTTTTTTCTATCTTTTTTCCGTTGAAAGCTTCGATTTAATCGGATTTGAGTCGGCCTAATGAAGAATAATTTATGTAAGCGTTCAATGAT
>JAJFLO010000244.1 GCA_021772675.1 Verrucomicrobiota bacterium
CTAAAAGATAGGATTATAGTAAAAAACGATTTGGCATTAAAAAAATTCTAACTTTTTTCGTTTTTTACGTTCTCCACTAAAAATGAGTCAATAAAATGAAAATTGGAATTGACCGTAATACGGGGACCACTGAGTATGTACTTAGTGTCTGTCCAGAAATGGAAAAAGTAAAGCAGTCATTCTTGGCTGCTAACCCGGTTTATTGCTCAGACAGGAATGTCCGAGTTACTTTTACGACCTCCAAGCTAAGCAAATAAGCCGATTCTGGACAGACACTAAATTAATATATATTGGTCAAAGGTGATAACGTGTTCAAATAAATGATCTAATACAAATTCTATTTTAAAATTTTTTCCTCTGTGAAAAATCCGTGAATGTCCGTGGTACATTAAACTATTTAAATGATCCATAGAATGATTCATGCCAAACCTTTTTTACAGCCTCAAAAAAAGTATCTCAAATGACGGTTATTGCGTTGCTGTCCAGAATCTGGACAATACCTGTCAAATAAATGAACGATTTGTTTTATGAAAAAATTAAGTTAACTGGCTTCGCCGGGGCTTTTGCCTACAGATAGTAACGACTTAGAATACAAGTGCTTATACAATTAAATCAACGCAAGACCTAGCGCGGCGGAGCCGCAACCAAAAGAGAGTTTAACCACGGATTTTCACAGATCGACACGGATGAAAAATAAATCTATATTCGCGCTGCTCATGCTGAGAGAAACCATTTTGGAAAAGGGTTTTCTCTCAGACTCTTTTCCTATAACTTTTAAATAATAACCGAGTAGAAGACTTGAAACGTTCAAAGCTCAAATAAAACTTTATAACCAATTTATAATTAAGATTTTAACTATTACTTAAATTTAAAAACTTGCTAAAAAAACAAGTTTTTGATGGATAGTAGTACGGATTGGCACTTTCCTTCTGTGAAACTTAAGAATTGTCAATGGTGAATTGTCAACGACTAATTGCTAATGATAGAAACCAAAAACGAGAAAAATTATCAAGTATCAATTAGTAATTCACAATTCAAAGTTTCCTAATTTATTAACCAAGACCGAGAATCGGAGGCCTCGAAAGTTGCTCCTTTGAAACTTAAGAATTGTCAATGGTGAATTGTCAACGACTAATTGCTAATGATTGAAACCAAAAACGAGAAAAATTATCAAGTATCAATTAGTAATTCACAATTCAAGTTTCGTTTTGTATTAACAGAGGCCGCAAAGCTGGCGGACTCGGGATTCGTTCCTGTGAAACTTAAGATTTTTTCGTACAACGGTCGCTGAGGACAGCGACCCTCCAGAGTGTTGATCGCGAACAGTGCTTTTTGGAGGGTCACAGTCCTCTGTGACCGCTTATGCAATTGTAAATCCAAGTTTCGTTTTATATTAATCGAACCCGTGAAACGGGCTCGGGGGTCGCTCCTGTAAAATACCTTAAGGTAACTGGTTTTATACTTAGGGCTCACAAATAAATAACTTGGATTTTTTGCATCTTATCTTCACGTCATACTTTGCCCGATCCAAATGTCGAAAGACATTGAAATATGGCAATATTCCTACAGTTTTTCGCCATTCCGATCGATCAAACCTGATATAAATCTGAGCGCAAAATTATCCAAGTTATTTATTTGTGAGCCCTTAACGTCACGGATTCAGGTATCTCTGTAAGAATCAATCCTTAATTGCGTAGTTCAGTGGTAATCGCCAAATATTTTAAAAAGTTTTATAAACTTTGGCAATTTAGACAACGGATGGTAGGTTGTCCGCTGACAAGTGTTTGTTTAGCGTTGGTAGCTCGTGCCGCCGCCTCGCGGGGCCTGAGTAAAGCGTTTTAGCGCAGCCAGGAGCCGAGCGTAAAGCGAGACAGCAATTTGCGATAGCGAATTAGTGAAACGGCAACGCCGCGTTACCATGCTTGTCCGGTTTACTCAGGCAGGAATGCCCGAGCTACTAACGCTAAACAAATACGCTGACAATTTGTCGATAGAATCGTCAATTTATTGGTCGTTTTTATCGAAAATCATCACCTAATTTTATTTAGATTTAATAATTCTTATGTTGAATAACCTTAAAAAATTCAGCTAATTTTAATAACCCAGATGCAAAGGAGTTTTCCATGCAGCAATTCAATTCCAACAAGATGTGGTCCCATGTCTTTCTACGTTTACAATTTCTTATCTATAGCTTTAGCCGAATCAAATCTCGTTTAAACGGCGTGCATCCCCAACAGAGCAGATGCGGCAGTCAGCTCAGGCTGTCGTCATTAATACATTCGCTGACGATGACGGTAATGATGGTTTTGACATTGTCATTAGCCGTTGATACTTCGTTTGCTGCCGACGGCGGTATTATATCCGGGGCCGCTACTATTGACATCGCCTCAAACCGGCAAGACCCAAATGCTGGCGGCGCGGTCTATATCGCCTTGTTTACCGACAACGATTTTCAAATCAGTGCCGGATTTGTCGATAAAACCAATTCCGTTGCAAATGGTAACTGGGTTGGAACCTTTCCCTACTCGTTCGGCACGATTGCAACACCGGTCACTAACGGCGACTATTTCCTGGGTGCATTCATCGACCTGAATAGTGATGATAGGTGGACTATCGGTGAGCCACGCAGCGCCGCGACTACTCTGACAGTTGCCGATGCCGACGCAGTTGACACTGACCCAAATGATATTAAAACGTCACAGAATGTTATCATTGATGAGGATTTCGATAATGATACACTCCCAGATTGGTGGGAGGTTGAATACTTTGGCGATCTTGATGAAGATAGCGGTACAGATTCTGATAATGACGGTCTAACCAACCTTGAAGAATTTAATATCAGCATTGCTGCATCGAACTCAGTACCCGGGATTGATCCAAGTCATTGGGATACTGACGGCGACCAGATGGATGATAAATGGGAATATGATTTTTTCGCTAATGGCAGTGGACTGGATCCTGATGATGCTACAGGTGCAGAAGGATCAGATGGGGATATTGATAATGATGGTTTGACCAACCTGCAGGAATATCAGGGGGTTGACGGTAATCCGCTTAAAGAACTTGGCAGTTCAGCAAATAGTATTACCTTGGCATCTGATACCGGCAGTGCCGATGATTTAAGCCCGATTAATATTGATACGGATAATGATACGCTTGTTGATAGTTTTGAAGCAGCCTGGTACGATACTGGGAATGGAATTGATCCGAATAGTGCGGGTGACGCGGGTGCCGACCCGGACGCAGACGGTTTAAGCAATTATCGTGAGCAGGCGCTCTTAGCCGAATTCAGGAGCGGCGGTACGATCAATATCTGGACGAATGGCTCATCGTCTACCAATTATCCGACGACGGATGGCAACGGGGTGCGTGCTTTTGGAACAGCCTTATTCCCCCTTATACAGGATGATGACGCGGATCCAACCGGTACGGTTATCGCGAATTTAAACGAATTGCGTTTCAACGGTGATGGCAATGCCGGCGGTAACGAATGGACTGATCCAACCAATGGGACGTCCTATGACGAAGTGTTACACGAAGGTTATGATACAGATGATGACGATCTCCCGGACGGTTGGGAAGTTCAGTTTGGGCTGGATCCCAAAAGCTCAGCCGGAGATGATGGAAAATTTGGTAATCCGGATGGAGATAAATTGTTGAATTTCGAAGAGTATCTGGGGCAGGATGGCGAACGCTCCGGTACATTACCGTTTATTAACGGTACGGGAGATGAGACGAACCCAAATGTTTATTATTCCCGTCCCGAATCAACGACTGCCGGAACCGGAATATCGAGAAATCAGACGCTCGGTTCCGCATTGCCGACAACCAATCTGGTTTCGCAATCCGGGTTGGACAATGATGATGACGGTACTGATGATGAAGTCGAAATTCAAACAAATAGTTCAAGTCCGGTTCACTCGATGCATCCGTTCGTAAGACACTCCGCTAAAATTACCTCCGATACAGGTATTTTTATACCCGATCC
This sequence comes from Verrucomicrobiota bacterium, assembly GCA_021772675.1. GTDB lineage: Bacteria > Verrucomicrobiota > Lentisphaeria > JABSQK01 > JAJFLO01 > JAJFLO01. Next base: position 3,989 of record JAJFLO010000244.1, read on the forward strand.
TGAACCCAGCAGTGGTTTAACTCCGGGTCTTAGAGAAGATTTGATATCTCGTGACTGGACACTGGAGTCCTGGGTTAAAATCAACGCGGGAGTTACGCTGTCGGTTTACCTGATTGATTTTACTGCCGATACGTCATCTGCCGGGCTGACGAAAAACTTAGTCGCATATCGTTTAGAATTGGTTGATAATGTTCCGCAGGCGTCCTTCGAAACCATTGGCAGTGCAAAATACACTGTTACAGGGAAGCCATTAACGACCGGGACATGGATTCACCTTGCTGCGGTATGGGACCATGCTAATAATCAATTTGCATTGTATGTCGATGGGTTTCTGGCCCAGGAAGAACGGGTATTTGAGGAATCTGTTTCAAATCTGGGAATTGGTGGTGACAGTGCGACAAATCGTCCGATTTTGGCTTTAAGAAATGGCGGCGCGACTGCTCTGAATGCTAATTTATGGATTGATGAAGTTCGAATCTGGACGAGAGCAAGGACGCAAGTGGAAATCTACAATAATCGGAACGTCTTAATTGATCAAAGTACCTCAAACCTGGCGGCCTATTATCGATTTGATGATAATGGTGTAACCGCAGAGGACTTCACAAGAAAAGCAAAGAATGGTTTGCTAAGCGCAACCGATGAAAACTTCTTTTTTGGCGATTTCGGTTATGCGTTGCCTACCACAAGTTTCAGTTTTGTCACCGACGCCGCTCCGGTTCTTGGTTCCGATCCCAAGGGCGCTGATGACACTGATGGTGACGGAATGACGGATGGCTGGGAGTTGATTAATAATCTTGATTTAACCTCGGCAGTCGGAAATGGGGGTGCTTCCGGGGATCCTGATGGTGACGGACTGACAAATATTTATGAATTCCGGTCCGAAACCAATCCAAATGCCCAGGATACTGATGATAACGGCGTTCTCGATACCCTGGAAGATTTTGACGGGGATAATGTCAGCAATATAGCGGAGCAGAATTTCGGCAGCCGGCCGGATCTTGCTGATACCGATGACGACGGAGATGCAGACGGGACCGAAGTCACAAACGGCACCAGCCTTACAGATGCTACTGAAAATTCTGATGATGACGGTGCAAGAAGTTTAAGACTGCCCGGCGCTGCAACCGATTATGCCGAGGTCCCAAACTCGTCCGTTCATTTCCTCACAAGCTGGACATTGGAGGCATGGATTTATGCAGACGCCGCGCTGGAGACGGGTACAATTGTTCGTAGAGTCGTTGAGCAAGATGCCGAATTCACAAATAATTTGACGACATTTGAACTGGGTATAACGGCCGGAAAACCCTATGCAAGATATGTGGAAGATAATGATAGGGATGCAACGGATGTTGAACATCGAGTCAATGCCGCTAATTCCGGTCCTGTCGGTGATGGAGTGGTTGCGCCGGCAACCTGGACCCATTTGGCAGGAACATTTGATTTTTCATCCGGTGTACTCACCTTGTATGTAGATGGTGTTCTTGATGATACGAATACCGGTAATACAGAGTCTCCGCCGGCAAATGGTGAAGGCAGTCAGGTATTTCTCCGAATTGGCGAATCATTTGACGGAGATATTGACGACGTTCGAATCTGGAGTACAATTCGTTCTGAAAGCCAGATCTCCGGTAATAAAGACGCTACAATTGACGGATCAACCACGGGACTGGTAAATTATCTTCGTTTTGACGATGGACAAGCCGCAGCAGACCCCCGGGGCGCTCAAGATTTCACGGTGTCCCGGGATTGGGATAATCAGTGGACATCTGCTGCAACTCTAAACGGAGCGGCGGCATTTGAAGTTACGAATGTTCCAATTTTGGTTTCAGCTTCCAGTACAACTGATTCGGATAATGATGATATGCCCGATAGCTGGGAAATTGGTGAATTCGGCAATCTTACCACGGCGGAAAACGCCACAAATGCCGGTGGCGGCGCAACAATAGTCAGCGGTTATACGGACAGCGACGGCGACGGTCTGAACGACTTTTATGAATATTTGTCCGGAACGGATCCCAATGTATCAAACCCGGCACACTTAAGCAGCAACGCTGACACGGATGGATTAACAAATTTTCAGGAGCAGCAGCGGTCAACAGATGCCAGTAACAATGACACTGATAACGATGGTGTCACCGATGGCGATGAGGTATCTATGCATGGAACGAATCCTCTGAATTCGTTAAGCAGCAATTCATTTTCATTGCAGGCCGTTGAATTTACTAACGATACAGATCAGGTAGCGATACCGGTTAATTCGAAATTCGATTTTTCTTCATTTACTGTTTCCGCCTGGATTTTCCCAAAAACTGCGTTTGGCGAGGGTGTAATCATCAATAAGCTTGCGGATGGCGGGGGGGTGCATTATCGATTGGGTGTTACCGCAAAAAAAGCCTATATCAGAATCGGTGCCGTCACGGTTACGGATGCCAATAATTTGACCGCAGATAAATGGGCTCACATCGCGGCAACTTATGATTCCAGTACCGGAACAATTACGTTGATAGTAAATGATGATAATGGAACTGGAACTCGCCTGGACAGTGTAACAACAGGGTCATTGGGCGCTTCCGTGATAGCTGATTCCAGTGAGGCAGTAACAATTGGTTTAAGCGGGTCCAGTGATACTGAAACACTGATTGATCAGGTGCGGCTGTATAATACAGCTTTAACTTCCTCTCAAATTACATCGGATAGACAGTCTTTTACGACCACCCAATCCTCTAATCTGGTGGGGCATTTCCGATTCGATGATCAGGGAACAACCGTAGAAGATTTTTCAGAACCCATCGGAAGCAACGCTGTGACTGCAATTACTAATTTAGCAAAGAGTGGAGTTCGAACCACCGGTGCAAAATTAGTTTCCAGCAGTACCCTCGATGCGGTGATAAACAGCAGCGATGATACCGATGGTGACGGCCTGTCGGATGTATTTGAAGATGCGACAACTGGAGTCAGCTCAACCGATGCGGATTCAGATGACGACGGCATATCGGATGCAAATGAAGATCTCGATAATGACGGCCTGACAAACTTACAGGAATTTCAGGGAGCCGACGGCATTGCAGGTACCGGTGACGAGACTGATGCGAATAGCGCAGATACCGATAGCGATCAACTGAACGATAACGACGAGATCACAGCGGGCACTAATGCACTGGATGTTGATACGGATGACGATGGAGAAGCCGATATTGAAGAGGTGGAAAAAGGTACCAATCCATTGAACAGCTTAGATCCGCTGGTGCGCCGTGTATTGGATTTTGCCGCTGCCGGGGATGTAGCGACGATACCTGCACAAAGTAATTTGTCACTCCATAACATGACGATCAGTGTTTGGGTTAACCCGGATGGTGATGGAAATATTGTCGACAAGGGTACCAATTACACCTTGAGTCGTACCGGAGGTGTGGGTGTATTTACCTTTACGATGGTGAAAGTAGATGGTGGAGTTGGCTCTGGTGAAGAGACAGTTACCGGAGTGACGCCTATACCGACAGCGACGTGGACTCATCTAACAGCCACAGTGGATACAATCAACGATGAGGCTGTATTATATGTTAACGGGGTGGAAGATAAGAAAATTACCCTACCGAGCCAGGAAGTCCCGGCTACAGTGCTGGGTACAGTCGTTCTTGGCGGCGGAAATTTGACCGGGCAGATTGATGAACTTCAGATCTGGAACCGACCATTGAGTTCGGCCGAAATATTAACCAATTATGTCTCAAGTCTTGCGGGGACCGAATCAAATTTAGTTGCATATTTCCCGTTTGATGACGGTCAATGGAACACCAGCGCTGCGCCATATGAGACGCCAAATGGCGCAGAAGATATGACGAATCGTTTGGACTTTACCGTTTCAGCGGTGCTTGGAGGCACAACCACGTTTGTTGCTGCGTCCAGTCCGATTAACGTTGACACCGATAATGACGGGGTGTCCGATGGCAATGAACTATTGCTCGGAACAGATTTACTGGTAACCGACAGTGATGGTGACGGTTTCCTGGACGGTCAGGAGGATGCAAATAATAATGGCGCCGTTGACGCCAATGAAACTAATCCGGCCAATGCAGATTCTGATGGTGATGGCGTCAATGATAATATTGAAGGCCAGACAGCCGATACGGATCTTGACGGGACCATAGATGCCCGTGATACTGACAGTGACGGGGACAACTTGCTGGACGGTGCAGAAGACCTTGATGGTGATGGTGTTGTTGATAACGGGGAAACAAGCCGGGTTCTTAAGGATACCGATAATGACGGGCTTGATGATGATAAAGAGGCGACGCATGGCACAAATCCGAGAATAACGGACAGTGACGGCGATAGTCTGCTTGATGGAGCTGAGGATGCCGATAATGATGGTGTTGTCGATACAAGTGAAACTGATCCGGCCAATGCAGATTCCGATGGTGATGGTGTAAATGATGGCATTGAAGGCACAACGGCGGATACCGATCTTGATGGGACCATTGATGCCCGTGATACGGATAGTGATGGTGACGGTCTCCCGGATGCTACGGAAGATGTTGATGGAGATGGTATTGTTGATGCTGGTGAATCAAGTCGACTTTTAAAAGATACCGATAGTGATGGGCTTGATGATAATAACGAGGTGACGCATGGCACTAATCCGCAATTGTCAGATAGTGATGGAGATGGCTTGGAAGACGGTGCTGAGGACCAGAACAATAACGGGGTTGTTAACGCAACAGAAACCAATCCGAATAATCCCGATACTGATGGCGACGGTGTCAATGATGGCGTTGAGGCTGGTAATATTAATTCTTTTGTAGATACTGATCTTGACGGAACAATCGATGCTCGTGACACCGACAGTGATGGTGACGGGTTATTGGATGGCGCTGAAGATCTTAATGGGGATGGCGATGTTGATGGTGGTGAAACAAATCGAGTTAATGTCGATACGGACTCAGATGGTCTAAATGATGATAAAGAATTGGCTCATGGTTCAAATGCACAATTACAAGACAGCGATGGAGATTCGTTAAATGATGGAATAGAGGATGCCGATAATGATGGCGTCGTTGATGCGAATGAAACCGATCCCACTAATGCAGATACGGATGGAGATGGATTTAATGATGCCGTAGAAGGCGTTGTTGATACCGATAACGATGGAACGGTTGATGCCCGTGATGCCGATAGTGATGCTGACGGTGTCACGGATGCCCAGGAATTTGCTGATGGCACCAACCCTAAACTTGCTGACAGTGATAGCGATGGCATTGATGACTTGTTTGAGCGTAATACGACGGGTTTAGACGGAACCGTTAGTACCGACGCCGCCGGTGATATTGATAGTGATGGTCTTACAAATTTATTTGAGTATCAGGGTATTGACGGTATTCCGGGAAGCGGCGATGAATCCAGTTTGACAGATCCTGATACCGATGATGACGGATTATTGGATGGAGCAGAGTTTACTGCTCAAACTAATCCACTAGACGTTGATACGGATGACGATGGTGAAACGGATCAAGAAGAGGTGTTTCAAGGAACAAACCCGCTGGACAGTATTGATCCCAGGGTTCGCAGAGTATTAAACTTTTCTGATACAAATGCAACAGATACCGCAACAATTCCTGCTCTGGCAAAATATCAGACCACAAGTTATACCATTGCATTGTGGGTTAGAGCCGCGGCAACGGGCATTTTACTTAAAAAAGGGGCCGATTATACACTGGATCTGGTTGCATTGGTTCCTGAATTTACATTTACGATGGTCGATATTGACGGAAACAATCCGGTTGCCGAAACCGTAACAGGTCCGGATGCATTGACCGCAAATGCATGGACTCATCTAGCTGTGGTTGTCGATTCCGTAAACAATCAGGCGATTCTTTATATCAACGGTGTGTCGGTTGCCACCGAACCCATTGATAGTCAGAAAATTCCCGGTTCATCACTGACGACGATCGTGTTAGGTTCCGGCGGTGCATTTGTGGGTGATATTGATGAACTTCAATTTTGGAGTAAATCATTAACGCAATCGGAGATTACAACAAATTCAAGAACGGATTTAACCGGAGCTGAAACCGGACTCATCGGTTATTTTTCATTTAATGACAGTCAATGGAATAGAACAAATGAGCCAACATTTGAGTCTGCCAATGGTGCTGAAGATTTTACGGCGAGACGGGATTTTACCCAGTCAGCAGGTATTGACAGTGCGAATGTTACATTTGCCGAGTTGACGGAACCTTCGTTTTCGTTTAATTCATCCCATGAGACCGGAGCCACCGTCAGCGTTGATCTGGGAGAGTCCAAGAGCATCACATTGTATCGATCGTTTACGGGATCGGGCAGTGCGACTACGGTAAATCTGGTATCAAGTGATCCGTCTAAATTTTCGGTAGGTTCCGAGGCAATATTCACCGTCAATTCAACGACAACAGATATTGTGATCACTGGAATTGCCGCCGCCGCCGATGCAACGTTCACAGGAATCCTTTCAGTATTAATAAATGGCGTACAACAAACATCTGTAAATGTTTCTGTTCAACCTACTGCCTTGACGATTACCGGACCAGCAGCAGTCGTTGCGGGTGATCTGGATACCTATACAGTGACACGACCTGCAAGCAGTGATGTCTCTCAATCCGTTTCTGTCAGTCTGTCAATAGATAACAATGGTGCATTTCAGGGGTTTGATGGGCAGGGGAATTTTATTTTTGTTCAGGGAGCAGCTGTGGTTATTCCTGCCAATACTGTGAGCGCTACAATTGACGTTTATGGCGTATCGCCGGCATCCAATGTGAGAATACGAGCGACGGCAACCAATCTCGTTGATGGTACTTTGGATATTAATGTTAGTAATCCAACATTGACATATGCCCCAAATACTAATCCTACGGTTGTTCTGGTCGGGGAAACAAAGTCGATTTTGATTGAGCGCCAGTTCAATCAATCTCAGGGGCAGTTAGTGTTGAGTTTTATAAGCAGTGATACCAGTTTGTTTACTATTACTGGGGCGCTTACGTTTGGACGGAATCAGGTGCCGGGCATTATTAATGTAACCGGTGTGTCGTTGTCCGCGGGTGATAAAGATGGATCAGGGCAGATTTTAGTGCGTGCCGGAACCGCGACCATAGACACATTAAGCATCAAAATCGATGCAAACACAAGTTTGACATTGACTGTCCCGAACGACAACCAGGTGGTTGCGGGTGATACGGCGACGATGACCGTAACCCGTAACGGATCAACATCGGACAATTTGGTTGTTTCTTTAGTCAGCGATGATGAATCATTACTGACCATTTCGAATTCTGTTACAATCCTGGCAGGAGAAACTGCCGCGAGTTTTGCTATGACCGGCGTGAGCCCCGGCAATAATGTTACGGTGAGGGCAACGGCGCCGGGCTTTCCGGTCGACACGAATTCTAATCTGAATATTAATGTACTTAACCCGACAATTATCGCACCGGCCAGTGTTTCGACTCTTGTTAACAATACCAAACGAGTCACGATTTCCAGACCGTTTGATGAAACGGGAGCCAACTTGAATGTTCAATTGCTGAGCACAAATACAACTGCATTTACCGTTCCCGGAACCATCACGATTCCCGCTTTAAATACCAGTGTCAGTTTTAATGTTTCCGGAGTAAACTTAGGGTCGGGTCAACTGCTTATGGTTGTCGGACCGTATGCGGTGGGTACAAATGTGACTGTGACCGCACTGGACATCACCGGCGTTGAATTTCAGGACGGTAATGCAAATGGCCGGATTGATCGTGCCAGAGTGGTCTTTTCGTCACCGGTTTTAGACCACACAGTTAATGTTTCGCAGTTTGATGTTGTTTCAATCAATGAATTTGACTATGCAAACGAAACCTTAACTGTGCTTACCGACATTGCTAATGATGCGGTAATCTATATCACATTTGATGAACGAACCGTCGGTTATGACACGGGTATCATTCCTGATTTATTAATTACGACGCCAACGCTCACCGACTTTTCAAGTCGACTGTTGAATAACGGGAGTTCATTGGGGCAGGATAATTTAATTGAGACAGATCAAGCGTCGCCGGTTCCGGTACAGGTTTTTAGAAGCGATCCGATTGCAGCGGGAGGAAATCTTCCGGACGGTACTGTGTTAACGGTTGTATTCAGTGAACCGATTGTCAATAATGCCTATGTCGAAGCCGCCGCAAATTTTGGTGTGGATCCGGACGGTCCGGGTGGTGGAGTCTCTTTATTTGCACAGGGACTAGATGGTTCGGCTGTATTAGCTGCCAGTTCGGCGTTTAATGGGAATCGACTGATATTTACTCTTAGCGGTGCGACAACGAGCGGGAACTGGACGAATAATGCAACATTTAATTTGTTTAATTCACCATTTTTACAAATCAGAGATGGAATTAACAATAATAGCAATAGAAATGTTGCTAATATTGTTGTCCGGGCTGATGAGCGTTTTATTGATGCGCCAAATGATACGGGTGAAGCAATCATAGGACTAAATCTGAATCAACTGACGACAACATCGTCCTCCAGGCTTTCAAGTGTGATTGTAAATGTCGGCAATGTAGGAACCTTTCCGCCTTATGATATTAGCGGTGATTTGAACTTTACATTATATAGAGATATCAATCATAACGGGACACTGGAAATTGGCACTGATGAAATAATTTCAAGTACAGGAACTCCAGGGGCATCAACATTTAGGCTTGAGCTCGACAATGGCCAATTATTACCCGCTGATGATAGTGATAATACGCAATTGTTTACTATTCAGGGAGTCGCTGTAGCAGATTTCACAACCCTGGATTCGGGTACATTAGTTCCGGATGTGATTGTTACAGCATTTGCAAATAATGCACGTACCCTATCATCGGATGCACACATAAATGTTAATACTCAGGGAACTCAGTGGCAAATCGTTGATTCTAGTAATTTGTATTTATTAGTTAATGAAGCTGGAACAGTTCGTGTATTTTATAATAATGCAGGATTGGACTACCTTGTTGTCTTACGCACGACGGCCTCCGCAGGCTACTCAAAGGCCGGCCAATTTACGATTAATCCCGGTGACTTGATTATAAGCGATGTAAACAATTTGCCTTTGGTGCCAATCCGTACCCCCGTGTATCGGTCAAGATTAAGTTCTGTAATTTCTGATGTTGTTGCCCGGAACTGGGCGATTTTTTCACTTGATCCTGACGAAACAATTGGTGAAACGATGGACACAATCACCTCAGATAATGCAAAAGTAGTTTCGTTTAATGCCAATTCAGGTCGTATTACAGACTTTCCGGCAAGATTGGAAGCAAGGAACAGTAATTTTTCTAATGCGGTCGAAATCACATTTTCCGGAAGACTAACAGATGAAAGTACCCTTACTATCGCGGGTAGTGGCAATGTAACGGTAGAAATTGTTGATGAAACGACAGGAAATGTGATCGTATCATTAGGTACTCTAGCGTTGGATCAATCTGGTTCAAGTTTGTCAATTTCAGCAGCTGCCACACTCGATCCTGATACCAATCACGTACTACGATTAAAAAATGATAGCGATAATGTTGTTGATTTCGTAAGTGTATCGTTAACAAATACAGGTGCTACCATAAGATTCAATACTCCGTCAGCACTCTTGCGTGTTGATGCCCAAAATAATTCCGCAACCTCAGTAAACCTTACGGAAATGCATATTAATTTCAGTAGTACGAATGGTGTATTTACACCAGAAGATTTATTAGATATTGATAATACAGCAACTAGCGGTGTTGCAATTTATAAGGATAACGGAGATGGAATTTTTTCGTCTGTAACCGATACATTAATTCCATCTGCGGCTTCAACCGATGTCTTTTGGAATGGTTCCGGGCCTTATACGGTAAATTTACAAAATTTAGCTGGTGCGATGATAAACGCGGCAACAACAGATATCTACTTTATTGTTGTTCGGGTAAGTCAGAATGCTGAAGATAATGAGCAATTTTCGGCAGCAATAAAGGCCGGCGGTCTTGTTTACAGTGAGCCAGCTGTAAGCTCGGAAATTACAAGTGTTAACGTGACATCTTCGTCGCTAAAAGTGGATACCATTCCACCGGCTCTAAAATTGGTTTCGTTTGTCGATGTCGATGGCAGTCAGAATGCCAATGCCGGTGATAATTTTCGATTTGAATTTAGTGAACCGATAGATTCTTCATCGATTACTATAGCAACGATCAATGCTGCTCTTCCCATTACTTCAGGAAATTCATTTAATGCAACGTCATTGTTCTGGAGTGCTGATGGATTAACGCTAACTATTGAATTAGGTGCATTGCTTACCGTGTCCGACGGTGACGTGATTAATCCGGCGAATTCTGTTGTCGACTATGCGGGCAATGCTGATGCAACCGTCAATGATATAGAGATTCGTATTGATAGTACTAAGCCCACCTTAGATTCGATAGAATGGGTCGATAATGGAGATGGATTCATTTCAGTTGACGATGTTTTGGAATTGACGTTCAGCGAAATTTTATCAACTACATTCAGCAATATATCTTTAAATTCACAACTGTTGGTTTTCCCGCTGGACGGTATAACGCCAGTTCCAACTCCATGGGGATCAGCGACAGTTTCATCTAGTGTTGCAACAGGAACCACCGTTGTCAGAATTACGTTGACATCAGATTCTACCATAGCAAATGGAATGACAATCGATCCGGCTGATACTGTTATTGATCAATCTAACAACCCCGATGGAACACCTGCTCCAGGTATTCGAATTCTTGATAATGTCCGTCCAAGACTCGTTAATATTTCCTTCGAAGATCTGACGCCGGCGGACGTCACGACAGAATATGATACTAGCGATGTATTTATATTGACATTTACTGAACCGCTGAAGGTACAAACTTCAGCTACGCCACCAGTAGGCATTACATTTGATTCTTTCTCTGCTGATGGTATTTCCGTTACAGTTAGCAAATCAGAATTTGTAAATAATAACACGGAAATAAGGTTAACGGTTGGAACTGGAGTGGAACTTTTAATACCCGGTCTGGCTATCGATCAATCATTTTTAGATACGATCAGCGATCCTGCGGGTAATTTGGCAAGAAATACAGATATACCGCAGAAATTGCCAAAAGCTGAAGCGGATACTGATAATGATGATTTAGATGATGTCTGGGAAATTCAACATTTTGGCAATTTGAACTTTAGTGGATTGGATGATCCGGACGGAGATGGACTGCGTAATTTAAATGAATTATTAACCGGAACCCTGCCAAACGACCCTGATACAGATGATGATTCATTTAATGATCTTACGGAGGTGACCGATGAATTTGGTGATCCGTTAGACTCGCTTGTTCCGGATATTGTTAACAATAATCCTCCATTTCGTTCTCTTGTTTTTGATGGGACGAATCGTATTAAACTGCCGGTGAACAACCGATTCGTGCTAAATACCTGGACAATCGCAGCCTGGGTAAACCCTGTCGCAGCGAGTGACGGCGGTGTTGTCATTCGAAGAGTTGTACAAAAGTTGGGTAGTGGTGATCCGGTCATCGCTTATGAATTGGGTTTGGATGCATCGCTCACACCATACGTTAAATATACAGACATTAATGGACAGGAAGTATTATTAACCGCAGACGCACCTATAAGCGGGGGTGAGTGGTCGCACATTGCAGGTCGATATAATCCAAACAACCTGCAGTTGGCCATCGTCGTTGATGGCTTCAAAGTAAAAAGAATATTGGCACAACGACAGGCAGCCGTTGTTGTCACAGGAGGATTTAACTTTTTGACATTGGGCGCTGGTGGTTTTGAAACCGAACCTGTTGTTGACGGATTTAATGGTAAAATAGATGAAGTTCGATTGTGGAATAGAGCCTTGACATCTAAAGAAATTGCTGATGTAAGATCATCTGTATCTGCCTCAAGTGCTATATCCTGGTTCAAATTCGATGATAAAGGGTTGCATGCTGAAGATTTTGTTCAGGTGCGCGATTGGGAAACTAATTGGGCCAATGCTGCCCGCGTTGATACGCTCGGCTCGTATGCTGATTATGCGTCTATGCTGGTCGTTGAAAACTTTTTCCCACACGAAGAATTCGACCAGGACGATGATAGCGTATTTGATGGCTCGGGTAATCCCATAACATTGCAAATCGGCACAACAGAATCACCGATTAATGTAATTGCTGATTTTTCCGATATATCCGAAACCGAAGCGAGTTTTACAATTTCTGATTCTCTTTCACCTTATAAATCAATGAGTTTGGCATTTGCCGGAAATACTGGTGCTAATGAGAATATAATTGAAGTCCCGGAAATTATAGATGTTGTCACGGACACAAGTGAATTATATAGTCTTTCATCATGGACAATTGAATTGTGGGTTAAGGTGGACGCTGCCCCAAGTGCAGATCAATCTCTCGTTCGTCGCGATTTGGCCAGTACGAAAATAAATTATGATCTTGGAATAATGCCAGGGGGCAGTGGATTTATTCCCTACATTCAATACAGTCGGTCTGATGACGCTCCTGACGTTGTAGGCACGCCTGAAAATGAGAGTATAATCCGATTAGAAAGTACATTCAGTCTGGAGTTGGATACGTGGTATCATCTTGCGGTACGATTTCTGGATGATGATTTAAGGATGTTTATTGATGGAAACATCGTCGATAATATCAGTACAGGATTGGGTTGTAAGACTGGCCGTGGACAACTTGTGATTGGATCACCTGGGTTTACTGGTGGGATGGATGAAATTAGAGTTTGGAAAAATGATCCAACGGCGCGGAATGATAGTGATATACTCGAATTTAAAAACAGGAATCTATTTTTTGGAACAGAAGCGGCTGGGGCGGCAAGTCTATCTGTTGACGGAAACGGTTTCATTCAGGAACTTGCTCGCGAGGATTTTGTTGGTGATAGATTGCTTGAATGGACTGTAGAGGCCTGGTTTAAGATTAGTGATCCTTCAGCATCGGGAACTATTATTGGTCGGACAACTGGATTTGATGGAGAAGGAGCTCGCCTTTGGAATTATCGGTTGTTTATCGATGCAAATGGTAAGGTCACTGGTGAAGGAATTACACGGGCAACATCACTTTTTGACGTTCGTGATGGAAATTGGCATCACGCTGCGTACATCTATAATAATAATGATGGTTCTGTATCTTTATACGTTGATGGCATTCCTCATGACCGTGTTTCAGCGATAGGTACCATACAATTCGGTGCCGGACCACTTATTGTCGGCGAGGGATTAAATGGTTTTATCGATGAAACGCGGGTATGGAGTACAGCTCGAACATTATCGGATATTAGATTGACACAAAATCAATCATTAACAGGAGGTGAATCCTTTCTGGTTCATTATTACGACTTTGATTTTCAACGGGATACCTTTGGCAATATTTCTTTGATTCGCGAGCGTGCGTCTACCCGAAATCCCGATGAAGAATTTGGGTTGCTTATTAACGGAGCGTCTCTAACTGTTGGTGAGTCAAATAATGCACCTGTAAGTATTGATCCACTTAAACAATATGCCGGTAATCTTCTGTTATACATGGCGGCAGACGACGGTGGAAAAACGGTTGAAAACTTGATGCAACGGAATGACTTCCGCTTTGCAGGCGAACTAACTCCTGGTGTTCTGTTTTCCAGTAGTGACCGAGCACCGCTTGTTGTTGATGGTGATAATGACGGATTGTTAGATGACTGGGAAACATTTTTTGGCTTAAGTCCAAATGACAATGGGGAGCTTGTGAGTAATAACGGTCCGTTGGGTGACCCTGATAACGATGGATTAACTAATCTTTTCGAACAGATTTTAGGCATTGATCCTGGTGATATTGACACAAATAATGATAATACATTAGACGGGGATGAAGATTTTGATGGTGACGGATTATCCAATCGTGAAGAAATCGCGTTGGCACTTGATCCATCAAAGACGGATACGGACGATGATGGATTAACTGATCAGCAGGAGTTGACGAGCAATTCACTCGCTGGGAAATCGGATGATCCGTTTGTTTTGCGCGTTCTTAATTTTCCCGGAAATGGTATTCTTGATAATGCTGCTCGAGTTATCGGTGTCGCCGGTGTTTCTAAGCTGGAGCGACGAACCTTTGTTATCGAAGCCTGGATTAACCCTGACAATCAAAACGGTGCCATGGGTGAAATTCTCCGCAAGGAATCGACGTTATCGGGAAATAGAATCAATTATTCTATTTCTTTAAATGCTGATAATGAAGTTTCTCTCTCTTACGATACTATTTCAGGGGTAAGAAAAACGTTAACATTATCTGGCCGACCTCTACCTCGGAATCGTTGGTCACATGTTGCCATTGAAGTTGTGGGTGGGTTTACTGCAAGTATCAGTGGATTTGGTAGTTTTGACTCGGATTGGCGCAGTGAGTCTATTACAATTTACGCCTTCATTAAGAATCCGTTGGGAGTATTTGAAGAGCATTCAATTTCAGAATCTGCCTCTGCAATACCGGCTGTTGGTTTAGGCGACTTGGTTCTCGGTGAAAATTTTGATGGACAAATCGATGAGATCAGGATATGGAACCGCGAGATTGCGGGTGGACAGCGAACGCTTACTGACATTCAGAATAATCGATTCAATATACTGGATACGTCATCCTTTGTGACTGGTGAATTGGTTGCTTATTTCAGGTTTGATGATGGACAAAGTGACTACGTCGCACTAACTGACACTGAAGCGGATTGGACTGAAGTATTTCATGTTGAAAGCGGTGATCAGATATGGAACGAAGCGGATGATTTCATCTTTCTCGATAACAACAATAATGATATCTTTGATGAAGGTATTGATGATGAACTTGCCGGTAATAAAAATGCTGCAGGCGCTGTAGTTGCCGGTGTCAAGGATGCGAATTGGACACGTGTTAAAATTTTTGATCAATCGGATGGTGGTAATTATGATAATGCTCGAGATGCAATTGTGTTTTCCATTAATAATCTATATGATCCTAAAAATAGTGATGATGCTGTATTAAGCGGTAAAACTCCAGATTTTCCAACAGGTGCTGAAGATTTTACGGATCGATTAAAGGCGTCAAGTTCTGCAGTTCTTGGACTATATGTTAATTTTGAAGATAATTTTGGTGGTTTTGATTCTGTCGATATTGATGGTGATAATTTGCCTGATGGTTGGGAATTAAGATTTTTCCAATCAATTACGATTACGGATGGAGCCAATGATTTTGATTCAGATGGGTTAAATGATTTTTATGAATTTCTCTCTGGAACCGATCCCACAAAAATCAATACTGATGGCGTCGGCAAAAATGATGCAGATGAAGATCTTGATGTCGGTGGGCCAGATGGTTTATCGAATATTGAGGAACAGCAAAACGGGACGAACCCATTAGTAGCGGATACTGATGATGATGGTAGCGATGATAAATTTGAAATTGATAATGTAACGAATGCACTTCATCCGATGAGTGTACCAAACCTAGCAAACCTTAATGTAGCCACAGAGCGCAGCTTAAGTGTCGGAGATATTGGTTCCAATGGCGTTGAGTTACCTTTTTCTGATCGGTTTGCATTTGGACGTGACGCATGGACTGTTGAAGCCTGGGTGAATCCGGGTAATAATGTCGCTTCAACAAATGGTGATATTTTTGTATTTACTAGTAATATTGTCGGAACAGGATATCGATTGTCATTGCAGAATGGTCGGCCACATGGTGTTATATTTCAGGGAACAAATGTTATTGTAGAGGTTGGTGGAGATGGAAAGACGCCGGAATTGGAGGCAAATGAGTGGACTCATTTGGCAATTACATGGTCGCCATTGGAAAATTCATTTCGGTTATATCACAATGGTCTGCTGCTCATGGCAAATCAATCGATTGCTAATCCGGAAATCCCAATTCCGGGTGTTGCTTATATTGCCCGTGGGGCGGATACGAATGGAGATAATACTCGAGATGGATTTGACGTTAGTAACAGCAGTGTTTATTTAGATGAAATAAGAGTGTGGCGACAACTAAGGTCGACTGTAGAAATTGAAGCGGCTCATAATCGCTTAATCCCTGTTGGGGTTAATACGGCTCCCACCTTATTGGCATATTACCGCTTTGATGATGGTGGAAATTTCGTAGAAGACTTCGCACAACTGAACAATTCTGATTTTGTATTAGATATCAAATCAATTAATGCCAATGGAATATCAAGTGCAGAAGCCATTTCTGTTCTCGGTACCGATGACAATGATGGTGACGGACTTCCGGAATGGTGGGTTGTTCTCCATGGTTTGCAACTAAATGATAATGATCCCGATGGTGATGGCTTAGAAAATATTCATGAATTTATTATTGGTACCAATCCACTTGATGTGGATTCTGATAATGACGGTATTTTCGACAGTGAGGAAGATTTTGATAATGATGGGTTAAGTAATCTACGTGAAATTTTTATTACGTCAGACCTCACTAAATCTGACACAGATGATGACAACGTAAGCGACGGTCAGGAAGTTAGCTCGCGATTTAATCCTGTTGATGGAAACAGCCCTAGGAAACTTCGTGCATTATTATTTGATGGATCTGCAAATCAATTTGTTGAATTGCCAGTACAATCCAGATTTGCTCTGGATAATTTTTCCATCGAAGCCTGGATCAAACCGAATGCTGCGAGTGACGGTGGTGTAATTATTCAGCGCGTCGTTGGAACCGTAACAAATCCTCTGCTTGTAAACTATGGTGTGCGATTAACTGTTACTAATAATTTATATTTTCCTGAGGCATTTTTTAGTAATAGTTCAGGTATAGAAACGGCTGCGACTGCTCGAGACGAAATTGGCAATGATGGCAATACCTGGACGCACATTGCTGTGACCTTCAATCAAAACCTGCAAACCTTGACACTTTATGTCGATGGACGGTTGTCTCGTATTAGCCCGAGTCAGAGTACCCCAATTAAAAATGGTCCAGGCGAAATTTATACTCGGATCGGTGAGCAGTTTGAAGGATCTATCGACGAGCTCAAGATTTGGAGCAGACCGTTAACACAGATTGAGATTCAAGCAGGTATGATTTTTAATCTTTCGGGTAACGAGTCTGATCTGGTAGCATACTATCGATTCGATGATGATAGTTCATTATCTCCGAAACGTGCTCAAGATGGATTGGCACTTTTCTCACGGGACTGGGAAAATAATTGGCAAAATGCAGCCCTGCTTTTGGGCGGCGCTGATTTTGTCGAGATCACTAATAGCCCTGTAGATAACCTTATTGACCGTGATGATGATGGTATCGCCGATACTTGGGAAATGGACTTTTTTGGCGATTTGACTACTGCCAACAACACAACGGATTTTGAGAATGATGGGTTAAATGACCTTTATGAGTATCTTTCCGGTACTCATCCGGATCGTTTTGATACGGATGATGATGGAATATTGGATCCGGCTGATGATGATGGTGATAATGACAGCCTGGTTAATGTTGACGAACAACAACGTGGGTCCGATCCTACTTTGGCAGATACAGACGATGATGGACGCAATGATAATGATGAAGTTGAACAAGGAAGTGACCCTGCCTCGTCATTATCACCATTTTTTAGAAAGACGCTGCAATTTAGTGATAATACGGGTTGGGTTGAGCTCCCAGATGATCAACGGTTCTCCTTGGATGATTGGACAATTGAGGGGTACGTGTTCGCTAATAGCAGTACCGTTGGAAACTGCACAATAATACAACGTTCAGTTGGCCTGACTGGCCGTTGGAACTATTTCCTGGGCTTGGATGCAAACCTGGTTCCCTATACGAAAATAAATGATAGTAGCGATGGTGATAGCAACGATGATGCTATTTTGACAGGCGATTTGGCTCTGCGAGTCGATGTTTGGACCCATATTGCCGCAACGTATGACAGTGCTGCCAGAATACTTCGTTTATTTATTAACGGTGAATCAGTAAGCGCCGGTGCATTAATAAGTACAACACTGCCGTCCACAGTCGGCCCTGTGACTAATATTGCTCGCATTGGAGAAGGGTTTATCGGTCAATTAGATGAGATCAGGATTTGGAATGTATCAAAAAGAGAAAACCAGATCCGGGCAAGTATCATCCAGACGCTGGTTGGTATAGAACCCGGACTCATTGCTTACTATAGTTTTGACGATGATACTTCGGGCGGACAGTCGTTATCGGGACAGGTGGAAGATTTTGTCACCCTGTTTAGCAAAGACTGGTTGACCGGCTGGAGCAATGCTGGAACTCTGAATGGAAATGTTGCATTTATAGAGCCGACTACTCCTTCACCTGTGTTACCTCCTTTCATCGATAATGATAATGACGGGCTGCCAAACTGGTGGGAAAATTCATTTAATCTTGATCCAAATAGCGCGGAAGGAGATGATGGCGCCAATGGTGATCCGGATAGCGATAATGTCAGTAATTTAACTGAATTTCGTTCAAGTTTTGATCCGAAAAACCCGGATTCTGACGGGAACGGAATTGAAGACGGAGCGCAGGATACTGATGCTGACGGTCTTTTGGATGTCGATGAAATTGCGCTCTATAATACCTATCCATGGGACGATGATACCGATGATGATGGACGCTTGGATGGTGCGGTCGAGGTTGCAAATGGTACTGATCCCGCCAATTCACTGGATCCATATATCCAGAATTATATGAGATTTGAACCGGGCGGAACGGTTGTCTCTTCGCATTCTCCCGAAACAGGGATTAATGACTGGACGGTTGAATTTTTTGCAAAGGTCAATCAATTTCAAACTGGTCGATCAATATTCCTTCGTCGTACAAATGACGCTGAAACACGGATAAATTTTGAGGTGGGTATGTTTGGAACAGCAGGCGAAGCGGATCTCACACGAACGGTAGGTAAAATTTTCGTGCGATTCACCCATGGTGGTGTTGAAGAAATTTTGCAAACGCCAACAGAAATTGATAATGAATGGAATCATATCGCTGCACGATATGGAATTGGTGATGCTGATGGAGATCGTCAGTTAAGTTTGTTTGTTAATGGTGAAATTGTTGCAAACAAAAGTGTTGATTGGATCAGTGATAGTGTCGATAGTAATATTATAATTGGAGAAAATTTGGCTGCGGATATTGATGAACTTCGAATCTGGAATATTGCCAGAACTCGTGACGAAATTTTCAGCAATTTCGAACGAACACTATTGTTTGGTAATGCTGCCGCCGACAGCGGCGTGTTAGAGGTAAGCGGGGGACAATTAGATTTCATGCGTCAAGTATCAACAGATAATATTGATACACTGTCACAATGGACGGTGGAAACATGGTTTAAGACGGGATCCTCAGATGGTAATTTGATCGCAAAAATCAATGAAAATATTTCGATTGATTCCGGCGATCCGGTATCCTATAATTTTAATCTGCAAATA
The DNA here is from genome assembly GCA_021772675.1 of Verrucomicrobiota bacterium. Lineage (GTDB taxonomy): Bacteria > Verrucomicrobiota > Lentisphaeria > JABSQK01 > JAJFLO01 > JAJFLO01. The sequence continues at coordinate 23,391 of JAJFLO010000244.1, forward strand.
TCTCAAGGTCGACTACGGGGACGCAATACTGTCATTTTTACTGATACTAGCAAAGTTGACGTTGTTGTTAATACTGAACAACATTTTGACATAGAAGGTGATCAGTTTGTCAATGATGGTGAATGGCATTATGCGGCTTATACCTGCGATGGCGATAATGTAACCCTGTATCTTGACGGAGACATAGAAGCAAAAGGTAGTTTTTCAACTGCTGATTTCGCGTCAATAGGACCAATTGCCGGTGTTGGCCCTATTCGATATGGTGATGGTATAATCGGTCAACTCGATGAAATCAGAGTTTGGAATCGCGCTATAGCAGCAGCTGAATTAAATAAAAATAGAAAGAAAACGATTCGGGGAGATGAAACGGGTTTAATTTCTTATTTCAGTTTTGACTATCAACCCAAGTTGGATGGAAATCAGTTATTAGTTAATGTTCTGGATCGATCCGTTCTCAGAGAACCGAGTGAAGCGTTTGGAATATTAATTAATAATGCTCGTCGAATTACGCTTAGCTTAGATGGGCAGCATGTTAATGCCCCGATTGATATCGATGTGCTGGCAACTTACCAGAACATTATGCTTCGCTATTACTCTTTTGATGATGGTGGAGAAAAAATTGAGGACCTGTTGCATCGAACGCGTCAGGCGATCAGTGTTGATTCAGCACCGAATGAGGACGGTGAATTATTCTCCGCAACGTTGTTTAACCAGGTTCAGTTTGTAGAAGGTCCGGGGGCGTTGATTGTGGATGCTGACGAGGATGGATTGCCCGATGCCTGGGAATTGCAATTTGGTTTAAATGCCGGAGCTAATTTCGGAGCCGATGGCAAAGATGGCGACCCGGACCAGGACGGTATCAGCAATCTTCTGGAATATTTATTGTTTGAAAATACAGGTGTTAGCTATAATCCCATGAATATCGATACAAACGCAAATGGTATTATTGACGGCAATGAGGATGAAGATGGTGATGGTTTAATTAATGCAGAGGAATCATCTATCGGCGCACTGCCCTGGCGATTTGATACAGATGATGATGGTGTGTCAGATAAAGATGAAGTCGAAAATAAAACAGATCCCGATTTTTCAGTGGATCCCTCACAAAAGCTCTCGGTTAATTTCAATGGTGGAGTACACGATTATCTGGTGGTTAAAGGCTTGCCAGCGGAACAAAAACTTGAATTGTCTGACTTTGCCGTTGAAGCCTGGTTAAATCCTGATAATGATAGTGGTAACTCTGGAATTATCGTTCAAAAACTACGGAATCTGGACAGCCGGGCGAACTTCACTCTCGGTATCACTGCCAATAATGAACCCTATGTTGAATACGAAACCATTAGCGGTGCAAAAGTTAATGTGACCTTACAGGAAGCAGTACCTAAGGGACAGTGGAGTCATATTGCTGCAACATTAAATCGTCAATTAGTCTTCCAGGCGAATGATGAACCATTTGATGAACTCATATTGTATTTATACAAGCCAAACAGCGATAATACTTTTACGTTATTTCGTACGATAAGCAAATCATTTGGTATTCCGTCTCAGGGGACCGGTGATTTGCGTATAGGTGAGACATTTGACGGTCAATTGGATGAGGTTCGCATCTGGAATCGTGCCCGAACGCAAGAAGAAATCACCGATTTTAGAGATCGTACCATTTTTGGGGATGAAGAGGAGCAGGATGGTAAAGATAATAACGGCAATACCTTAATTGATGAAAATGGAGAATCGACATTGGCGGCGTATTATCGGTTCGATGATTTTGAAAATACAGGTGTTCGCTTTGTCGATACAGATGGTAATGGAAGCTATAGTGATAATGAACCTGTATGGGTAGAAGTTGGCGGCAATCCGGCAAACAACGGGAGTCGGACCGCATTTAATACGGAAGTTCTTGATGGCAATAATAATGTAATCGCTGTCGCGGATATTATCATTAATGGCGCCCCGGCCAATGGGAATGAAGGCCTGGGGTTAATATCGTCAGTATTATTCTTTGATAAAGACGACAGTAAAGGCTTTACCTCAGGTGATTTAGTATGGCAGGAATTATCCGGGGATAAGTTTTTTGATGCAGGCAAAGATATCGTTATTTTAGATGATGCAGCCGAGCTGCCGGCGTTGATGGTACATCTGCTTGCAGATCCGCAAGATCCTCGAAGGGCATTTATTCGATTTCTCTCCGATCCAAACGGCGCTGAAGATTTTACCGACCGGTTGAATTGGAATTTTGCGGCAAGGCGTAATGCTGTTAATATCACCTGGGTTGTGGAAGAAAACTTCCTAAATGCCGATACGGATGGCGATGGGCTACCTGATTTCTGGGAGGATCAATTTTCTGCCCAAAATCCGAATAATCTATTAAAAAACAATACCGACAGTGATGGTGACGGCATTGATGATGAGGCAGAAGATTTTGATGGAGACGGGTTAACAAATCTTCAGGAATATCTGGGTGCCGACGGTTTTCCCGGTACGGGTGACGGCACGAATCCTCAACAAGCTGATAGTGACGGAGACGGTCTGGGAGACCGTTGGGAAATTGATTTTCAAACTATATGGAAAACTGATAAAAGTGTATTGGATGATGTGAATTTGGGTACAGCTGATCCGGTTCAGTTATTTAATTCCACTATATTTGATACAGTGACAACTGATGCGGCAGATTCCGACGGAAATGCTGACTATGATGCGGATGGTGCGACCAATATTATTGAACAAAATCTTGGCTCAAATCCGTTCATCAAAGACACCGATGGCGACACTCTTAGTGACGGTGAGGAAAATAATTTTGGTACAAATCCAACGCTGGTTGATTCGGATGGTGATCAATTAAGGGATGATTGGGAAATTCGTTTTGGATTTAATCCTTTGGTCCTGATGGATAACACCACTGATTTTGATAATGACGGTTTAATACTGCTGGAAGAAAGTCTTGCTTTAACTGATCCCACCAATGCTGATACGGATAATGACGGGATTATTGACGGGGATGAAGTCAATTTATATCAATCTTCTCCCCTGCTTCCTGACACAGATGACGATGAAGTAAACGATAAACTTGAAGCTGAAAACGGTAGTATCCTGGTTGATTCGCTAAGCCCGTTATTGGATCGTGTTTTGAGGGTGACTGCAGACAATAGTGATCCATCATTAGATTCTTACGTTTCGTTCTCTGATAATGATCGTTTTGTGTTAATAGATTTTACCATTGAGGCATGGGTCTTTCAGGACTCACTTTCTGAAAGTGTCATCGCAAAACGATATATCGAAAACGTCACTTTCCCGAATAACGAACAAATTAATTATGAATTAGGTATTGACGGAAATTCGCTTCCCTATATAAGATATTCTGATGTTCTGGGCATTGAACACAAGTTGACAGCGATAGCTGCAATAGGAGGAGGAGTTCAGACCGGAGTCTGGACACATATAGCCGTCAGTTTCAATTCAATAACTCGGGAACTAAGAATTTATTTGAATGGACTGCTGGTTGGTTCAAATCGCAATACTGCTGTCCCCTGGATAGGCGGTGAAAATGCAATCATCCAAATCGGCAAAGGCTTTACCGGATTAATCGATGAATTAAAAATCTGGAATATTACCAGAAGCGCTAACGAAATTGCTGATAACAGAATATTGTTTTCGACGGGCAACGAAACGGGTTTGGTTTCATATTTAAGATTTGACGATGGTGGAATATTTGTTGAAGATTTTACGCAACTAAATGATTGGCAGAATAATTGGATCAATTCAGCAATGTTAATCAATGGAAGTATTACTGAAAGTGCTCCAAGTGACGCACCGGTTACAAGTAAAGATGTTGATACGGATGGCGATGGCTTGCCGGATTTCTGGGAAGATTTACATGGCTTGAATCCTCTGGACAGTAGTGGTTTAAATGGCGCTGATGGTGATTTGGATGGTGACGGGATCATAAATTTAAATGAATTTCAGGCTGGGTTAAATCCAGGCAATGAAGATACGGATGCAGACGGTACCAGCGACGGTAACGAAGATACGGACCTTGACGGATTGTCAAACTTTGATGAACAAAACAATTATAACACAAATCTGGGCAGCAGAGATTCCGATGAAGACGGAGTTAGTGATGGTGCGGAGGTTTCCGGTGATCCAAATAACAGCGGTGTTATAAATCCTGAATTAATTTCCAATCCAAAATTAAGCATGTCACATTTTGATCCCGTTACCAATGATTTTACACCGGCGCGCAGTTTGGATTTTGGCATTGTTGCTTCCGAATTGACGTCTCAAGTGCCCCCTTTGACCTGGACAGGGATTCAAGTACCGCTTGGAAGTCGATTTAATAGAGCCGGAAACCCGTGGTCCATTGAATCATGGATCAAACTGGGCAACGATGATACTGGTATTATTGCAATATATAAGGTGGAGGGTAAGGCTGCAATGGAACTGGGTATGGAAGCAGGAGCGCCTTATGTTAGTTTTGAAACCGGAGGTGGCCGCAGCTATAAGGCGGGTGGTTCCAATGCACTCGATTCTTTAAAACCCAATGAATGGAATTATGTCGCTGGAGTATGGGATGTAGGCAATTTTCAAAACGTATTATTAATTTATGTAAATGGAATACTGAAAGGCAGCTTTATTTCAAACGAAATACCCATTGTGGGAACCGGAGAAATGATTATCGGGGGTGACGGCAGTGGAACTTCAGATACGACATTTAGTGACGGTAAGATTGATGAGGTTCGAATTTGGAAAACAGCGCGGTCTGCTCAAGACATTAAAGCTAATTTCAGAAAGCAAATTAGTGAGAAGAACACCGACCTAATCGCGTATTATCGGTTTGATGATGGTGGACTTACTATCGAAGATTTTTCCAATTCAATTCAATTGGATTCTTCAGCAGATGAATTTGCATTAGATTTGACTGCATTAGGAGTCTCCACGTCGAATGGAACTTCAAACGCGCTTATTACGGACGACGTACCTAATATAACAGGATTTGACAGCGATGACGACGGCCTCCTGGATTTATGGGAAATACAATTTTTTGGAAATGCCGAAAGTAAGGATGGAATGGAAGACAGCGATGGAGATGGATTGACCGACATCTCAGAATTTTGGTCCAATACCAATCCGTTGGTATCAGATTCAGATGGTGACGGTATTCCGGATGGAAAGGAAGATTTTGATGGAGATCAGCTGCAAAATATTGAAGAGCAGAGTCTACAGACATTCCCTCAATTCGAGGATTCCGATGATGATGGACTTAATGATGGATTTGAATTATCGGACGTGGGAACTTTACCAAATGATCCGTTATCGCCATCTACTCAAATAAGTTTGGACGTTAAGGAGGGGCTGTTTGCAAGTGTCGAACATCAGGATCGGCACGATTCGGAAAGCTGGACAATCGAAGCATGGGTTTACCCGCGAGGGCATCGAGCAGGGAATAATACGGGGGGACTTTTAAACATTGTTCAGCGACAAACAGGAGCAATTAATGCTGGGGACCTCATTCACTATGAGATGGGTGTTGATGAAGATTTTTACTATCCGTATGCACGATTTACCACACGGTTTCAGCAGAATGAAATCGACAGTATAGAAGTAACACGGTTGGATATAAAGGGTATTAACACAGGAATCTATTACTTTGATGCGAATGCAAGCGGGGACTATACTGCAGGAGAGTTTATCTGGAGGGATGAAATTGCAATAAATTCTAATTCTCAGGTTTATGATGATTTGACCGATGTCCGAATTCTTCCTGAAGCAGACGACAATGCATGGGCCGCATTAAATGGAAACCGGGGTATCACTAAGGGAGTTTTCTATTTTGATCTTGATAATAACGGCATCTTCACACCGGGGGAAGAGTTATGGAAGGATGAAAGCACAGGTCGAAGCGGCCTCTATGATTCCGGTATAGATTCACGGATTAATACTATTAATACGTTTGGCTGGGAGGTTAAGAACGGCGATGGCGGTGTTAATCATGGAGATATTTTCTTTTATGACGTGAATGGAAACAATGTTTTTGACGGAACAGAAGATGTGTGGCAAGATGTTGAAGTACCTGGTGTTACGGTTTTAGGAACATTTGATTTTGGTCTCGATACCCAAATCGCTGGTGGGGCGGATGGATGGAATACCTCAGACGGACAGCTCGGTGCGGCTGAAAGTAATATGTTATTGTATAATGACGCGGATACCAACAATGAGTATACGATCGGTGAGAATATTTGGTTCGATAATAACGACAACGGACTTTATGATGCTGGGAGCGATGGTATACCGTTAACCAGTGATGATGACGATGCTTATGTTTATGATGGCGGTGTGTCTAAATGGACTCATTTAGCGGTGACTTATGATTTTGAATCAAGGGAACTTTCAATATATCTTAATGGCGAGTTAAGAAATTCCGTGAAATTAAGTATACTAAACCGTCCTTCTGTGGTCGGAAACGGACAAAGCATCATACGTATTGGAGAGAATTTTGATGGATATATTGACAATGTCAGAATATGGGCCGTTTCTCGAAGTGCTACTGAAATACTTGATAATTTCGAATCTGCATTCAGCCAGTCACAAGCGCTGAACCAGGCGGTAATAAGAGTTTTTGGTGACTTTCTTACAGATGTTCGCTATCGCGAAAATGGCGATGGCGTGTTTACTCCGGGTGTAGATGATGTCTGGATAGATGTGGGATTTTCACATGACAGAACAGATCCATTTACGGCACTTGATACCACGGTATTCGCTCTGGATGATCTGGGCATTCCGATCGATCAGCAAGGTCTTGCACTTGCAAACTTTCGGTTTAAAGATAATGATTCTAATTTTCTTTTTACAACCGGTGTCGACGATGCCTGGATTGACGTTAACAGAAATTCTCGTTTTGATAGTTTTGAGTTGATTGTTGTTGAAAATGGCAGTCTGTCCGAGGGCGATTTCGGGCGTTCTAGGAATGGTGTTTTTTATAGAGAGAGGAGCGCAAATGGTAAGTTTGATCAAGGAAATGATGACGCCTGGATTGACAGAAATGCAAACGGTTTTTTTGATACGGGTTCCGTCGTGTTTGACGATATCTTAGGGGAATTTGTTCAATTACCAAATGAGACTGTTCTCTCTCAGGGAAAGACATTAAGAAATTTCGATGCCGGTGTTAATTTGTTAAATGTTCTTTTTAGAGACAATAATCTTGACGGTATTTTTACCGAAAATGTGGACGATGCATGGCTTGACGCTGATTCCAATAAACGCTTTGATATCGGAGAAAATATTGTTGTTAATAATGGGGAACCTCTTGGTGTCGGCAAGCCGTTGTTGATCGCAAATTTTAATTTCGATGATGGTGGTAATTTTGCGAATGACGATACCATAGTGAATACTCCTCTAGATAATTGGTTTTATTCTCTAAGAATCTCCGATAGCAATGGCTTCAATTCTCTGACAGATGTAAATTCAAGCCTGACTTTTGTTGTCACCCGCTTCCAGGATTTTGACGGTGACGGCCTTGACGATACTTGGGAATTTGAAAATTTTGGAGATTTATCAGCGACAAATGGCGGCACCAGTGATGCAGATTTGGATGGTTTAACCGATACATTGGAATTTCTATTTGATTCGGATCCTAATGATCCGGATGGAGATACCGATAACGACGGGTTATCGGATTTAGATGAATTTAATTCAGGTTCAAATCCGCTGGTTTCCGATACCGATGATGATGGAATTAGTGATAAGCAGGAAGTGGATTTTGACTATGATCCGATTGAATCGGCAAATGTGTATCATCAACGCTATCTTAGATTTGACGGTACTGGGGAAATGGTGGTACCCGCCAAAGTTAACAATTCCTCCGCGTCTGAACAACGATTTAATTTAAGAGAATGGACGATAGAAACCTGGCTCCGCATCAATGAGCCAAGTAACGGGGCAAATATATTCAAAAATGTTATCAAAACCGATTTGGGGTCGGTGATCAATTATGAACTGGGCATTGATGATGGAGCCGAAACTGAGGCCGACATGGGGAAACTTTTTGTTAAGACACAAGTTCCTGCATTGTCACCGGCAATCATGCAAAAATCTAAGGATCCGATTCAAATTGGAAATTGGGTACATGTTGTCGCCCGGCTTACTACAACCAGTTTGGATTTGATCGTAGATGGTATCATATCTACAAGAATCGCAGTTATCCCGGATGCAATAAATTTTCCTGATGAGCCGGGAAAATTAAGTATAGGCGGAGCAGGATTTAAAGGTGATTTACATGAAACACGATTGTGGAATCACAGTCGAAGTGAGAGTGAATTAGCGACGTGGCGTCAACGATCGCTATTGTTTGACCGACAGTCCTCCAGTGATGATGCCGATTCTGCTGAATCATCAGGCAACTCCTTTACAGCAAAGAGCATTAGAGGCATAGATGTCGAGTTTATTCCGGAAACAAAGGCGGGTACCATTACCAGACCTCCTCTTCCGGCGATCAAGGTGCCTCACGTTATTCAGTATGTCTATGAGGAAAGTAAGAACTCGAAAGATTTTCTCAGACAGATGACACTGTCAGCCCGGGCAAGAATCCTTAAACTGCCGGAGACATTTGCAGTGATTGTCGGGCGGCATCGCGATGGGCTATTGGATCAAACAAGAGGGGAAACTCCACTTTCTTTTCATAATATTGATGTTGATACACGCAATGAAATCAGCAATATTGATTTCGGTATAGTTGTTACTAATGAAGGTACGGTATTTGGAATAGTCAATGGTGTCTCAGTAGCACGAAATGCGATACAGGTATACGAACCTTTGGTAACTGATGATCAAGGTGTAGTGGCGGAAGCTACCTGGAAAAATCTTGTTTTAGTTAATGATGGAGTCACCGTAAGATTATATGTTGATAACAGTCTAATCGGGAGCAGCCCTACACCGAAGATTGTTAATTATGACATTAATGGTGTTATTGTTGTGGGCCTGTCGAAAACGATTACTACATTACTGACAGAGGCTATCCCGGAAATTAAGGAATTGCGAAATGATGGTGCGACCACCTCTAACCCTGACTGGGTTCCACAGTGGGAAGCTGATATTGATGAAGTTTCTGTTTGGGATCGAGCCTGGCGTGATGATGAACGTGATTTGTATGCTGAGTTTTCATTATTGGGTACTGAAAAGGGGCTTGTCAGTTATTTTGATTTTAATTCATGGATAGTAGAGGATGAAACCGTCACCGATTCAGCATTGATCAGGCAGGAGTCCAACGATCTTTCAGGTAATATTGATGTCGGACGTCTGACGCCGTGGATGGACGCTCAATGGCGTGATCTCATTGAGGCTGCTGTTCATCCTGACGGGACAACCTATTCTCCAATTGCTGAAGCAAATGGAAGTGAAACTGTTGGATTGAGTAGAGTGGCATTAAAGAACCATATCAACAATCTTGCCGGTTACTGGCCCTATATAGATGGTGGAAAAAGAGTGGAGGACTTTGTATTTCCCCGTGTTTTGGCCTATGCGGCGCAGGGTAGCACTGCAAATGCGATAACGTTCCATACATTTAGTAATGATCTGAATAACAATCGACAGTTGGATCCCTCAGAGTCTATACCCGTAATAGATCGTGTCGCATATACCAATAATGTGGGTACAGTTTTCGATACCAATTTGGATCAATTAATTCAGATTGGAGTCCTGAACTATAATGATTTAGACAATAGCAGGGATTATTCGTCAGGGGAAGATATTTGGAAAGACAGTACGTCAGGGTTATTCTCCGGATTTTACGAACATGGTATTGATATTCAAATATTTGACGGGGGTAATGGCTGGGAAACCAATGATGGTCAAAGTGGCATTATTTCAGGTCTCTTTTTTCATGATACTGGTGAAACGGGTGACTATACGGTTGGCGTAGATGATATATGGTTAAATAAATCTAATATGGAGGATCGTCTATATAATGATGGTATAGATGTACAACTATTCGATGGTGGTGACGGTTGGACCACAGTTGACGGAGCGTTGGGGGTAGGTATATATCGTGAATTTACACCGACGTTTGATGATTCAGATTTTGACGGTCTACCTGATACATGGGAAATATTTTACAGAATGGATCCGAATCTTACACTTGACAGCGCTGCGACTGAAGGTGGTTCGGGAGATTCAGATGGGGACGGCCTGATCAATATCGTTGAATTTCGTGTCGGTCTTAATCCCACATCAGTTGATACTGACGGCGATGGTATTTCGGACGCAAATGAAGACGCAGATAATGATGGATTAGGAAATCTTGACGAACAAAGCATTGAAACAAATCCATTTTTCGCGGATTCCGATGATGATGGTTTCGATGATCTGGAAGAATTCAATCAGGGCTCTGATCCCACATTATCGACAAGTTTCTACGAACAGCGTTTAGGTCGATTTGACGGGAACCAAACGTTAGAAATCAATGCAGCAATACCCGGCACTGATGAAGCACGACGATATAATTTGGAGGAATGGACCATCGAGACATGGGTTAAATTGTCAACTTTTAATGCAAACTCAACAATAATACTAATTCAAAATCAAGTCATCGTTGATAATGTATTTCGGACAAATTATGAGTTAGGTATTGAAGTGGATAGTTTGGGTATTGCTAAACCGTATGCCAGATTTGAAAATAATGCCGGTACAGAATCCAAAATAGTCGGACCAAGATCAATTTCAGTAAATGAATGGACGCATCTTGCCGCTGCAATGAATGGCGCTACTCTTGTTCTCTATCAGAATTTACACATCTCTCAGCGGGATGTCATATTTACGCTGGGTTTAATTCAAGACAGTAATTTGACGGTCGGTCAAAATTTGAATGGTGATATGGATGAGGTGCGAATTTGGAATCGAGTGCGCAGTTTCAATCAGCTTGTTCAAAATCATAATACCACGCTGTTTTTCAATTCACAGCAAGCGGATCGAGGATTAGGATTGGAAACGGGTCTTGCCGCCAATGGCGACGATACATTTTTGCAGCAGATTACCTTTGATGATAAAGATATATTAATCGAAGCAACAATATCAGCATGGTTCAGGACGACTGGTTCAGGAGTATTAGTTCGACATGGCGAGCAAGGTGCCGTCACCGACATTGGCAATCAATTTAATAAAGATGATTACCGGATTGAAATCGGTACCGATGGTAAACTCGCTGTATTCTGGTTTGAAAATCGGCCCGATAGTGTTACCCGAGGAGACAATGATTTTGCCAGGTTGCAGTTTAAGTCGATTGAGGATGTCAATGACGGGCTTTTCCATCATGTTGTTTTAACACAAGATACTCAGGGCAGAGCGACTCTCTATGTCGACGGTATAGCAAACGCGGTTAAAGATACTCGATGGTTTTGGTGGAGTCAATATTTGGCTGGACGTAGAACGACGGAACTGCGTATTGGTGAAGGGTTTGTTAACGGGGCCATCGATGAAGTTTCTATATGGAATATTGCTAAACCGTCATTGTGGGTTCAGGAGACATTCGATACCAAACGCCAACTCCAGGGTAGCGAGGATGGTTTGATTACATATTTTGATTTTAATGGTGAAGAAATTGCAAAAGGTAGAATTGCTGATAGAGCTTTAATTCGTCAGGGAACGGGTGAAGATGGATTTCTATTTAATGGTGCCTCGCGTACACGAGAGGCAAATTCTCCAGTGTTCATGGACCCGTTATTATCGTTTCAGGGATTAATTGTTGGCTATTGGGCATTTGATGATGGTGGAATGACGATTGAAGATTTTGCTCATCGTGGTGAGCGTAGTTTTTTTGCAACAGGACCTACCATCGTTGCGCATGACGAGGACTTAGCTATTCCGTTTGAATTTGATGGTGATGGTGATGGATTATCGGATGAATGGGAGGTTGCAAATGGACTCAATCCTAATTCACCTCTTGGAAATAATGGATTTGATGGCGATCCCGATAATGATGGATTAAATAATTTGGAGGAGTTTCAGGCTGGGACAGATCCTCTTGTTCTTGACACGGACAATAATGGCGTCAACGATGGGTTTACTGATCTGGATAATGACGGTTTAATTGCATTAGACGAAATTAAATTTGGAACAAATCCTGGGGTCGCGGACACTGATGACGACGGTATTATTGATGGTCGGGAAATCCATTTATTGAAACCAACACAAAATGCGAGTCAAACTGGACTTTTTTATAATGACCTTAATGGTAATAGCAGTTATGACTTGGGGGAAGATCTATGGAAAGATGAAGCGTATAAGGTTCTTTTCTCTGCTGAGTCTGATTTTCAATCAGAATTGAATAAAGGAGAAATACCATTTAGTTTGATGAGCAATTTTGAGGATAACGGCATTTCGTTATCCACTACTGCGGTTGTTACTGTGATATTAGAAAGTAGTGAATGGAGAATCACGAGTGATACAAGAGAATTCATTCTCAATAAGAAAACTGATGAATTAATTGTCGCAGATTTTTTAATTACGGGAACAAATAGTGAATATGATGATGGTGTTGATATTCCTGTATATGATGGTGGTGATGGATGGGAGACGGACAGTACCAATGATATTCCTGAAATCATGGGTGTCTACTTTAATGATGCAAATAATGACTCTGAATACAGTATTGGTGAGGATATCTGGGATGATCAAGTTTCAGGCAGGGACGGGTTATATGATGATGCGATCGACAAGCGATTATTCAATGGAAACGATGGCTGGATCACGCACATAGAGCAGATAATTACCAGCCCGATTTATTCCAGAAGTCCATTGATTCAAAGAAGTTTTATGCTACCAGAATTGAGTATAGAATTACCGGATCCGGTAATTCTTGTAACCGATGTTCAACGATACAACCGGCGGCGTTGGACATTGGAAGTATGGATAAAACCAGCGTCTGCTAACGAAGTAGGTTCAATCGTTACTCGAATTCAAGATCTTACCAATCTCGTACAATTTGAACTTGGCTTGGAGCATAATATCCCCTATGTTCGATTTGAAACGCCTGCCAATGTTGAATATAGGGCCGTTGCGAATGGTATTATTCTTGAAAATGGTGTTTGGACCCATATTGCAGGCAGTTTTGATCCGGAAAGCAAATCTTTGAGACTGTATGTAAACGGACGCCTGTTTCAATCGTTTACTACCCTTGAAAATCCAGTATCGGGATTCGGAAAAACATTCATAAACGGAATACCAGATGACGTTGATCGATTAAGTGGAATGATTGATGAATTCAGAATTTGGAGTTATGTAAGGTCAAATGAAGAAATTGAAAATAATTATAATACTACAATATTGGATGAAATTGGGATCGTATTAGATCGAGAAACTTTCGCTGAACCAATGTCTGAGTTAGACGTTGCTATAGATCCGGTTACAAAGTTGCTAAATGGTTGGTCAAAAACTCCAAATGTGGATGTGAACCAGTGGGAGTATGGCGTTCCTGTGGGAGGTGTTGCTACCGGCGAGAATGCATTCGCCTATAATTTAATCGGTAACTACCCCGCAGATTTGGGAAAGCAATTTTTACTTTCCCCAATTTTTGATGTCAGTGATTTTAGTCAGGTATTGTTAGAATACAACCGCTTTCTTGCAGTCGATGCATCGTCAAATGCAAGTATCGAGATAAGTAATGGATCACGCGACGGTGATGGAAATTTAATATGGTTTGAAATATTCAGGAATTCTGGAAGATTGAGAGATAGCGAGTGGAGTAAGCGAACACTCGATATCTCACAATTTGCTGACGGCAAATCTAATGTCCAGATACGATGGATTATGGGACCAACTGGCAGTGCTACAGCCCCCGGAGGGGCGGGCGGTTCCGGATCAGGTAGTCAAGCTGTTTTTAATGGTGAATTTGGTTGGCGAATTGATGATGTCGTTTTAACAGGACGGAACACATCACAAACCGTGACAGCTTACTTTCCATTTGATGATGGCGGAAAATTTATCGAAAATTTTGCTGCATTGGGAAATTTTGATTTGGCATTGGATCGTATTCGCCATGATTTAGTCATTGTCGACACTAATGAAGAAGTTAAACAGCTTCCTGGTCTTGCTGACATTGACAATGATGGCCTGGCAGATTGGTGGGAAAGGCTGTTTTTTGGCAACAATCTTCTTATCACTGATGGAACTATTGATAGCGATGGTGATGGATTACTTGATAAATTTGAATTTATTCTTGGGACAAACCCATTTGATCTGGACAGTGACAGTGATGGGTTTAGTGATGCCAGCGAGGATTTTGATGGCGATGGGGTGTTTAATCTACAGGAACAATTATTGACCACCGATCCAACTCTAGTTGATACAGATGATGATAATGTCCTTGATGGAGACGAACTTGATGACAATACGGACCCAGCGGATGGCAATAGTCATATTTCGCCAACTGAATTGGCAATAAATTTTGCAGGCAATAGCCTTGATTACGTTCAGCTACCCCAGCAAGAGCGCTTCGTTTTAGATAAATTTACTATTGAAGCCTGGGTACGGCCATTTGCAGAAATACACACTGGTGAATCGGTTGCAAGTTTTAATGATGGGGAAATTATTCGAAGAGTATCTGGAAGTACATTTTTGGGAGGGGATCCCAATTCAATAATTTTCATAACAAATTTTGGCCTCAGGATCGTGGGTGGTCAATTTCAAGCGTATTTCAGCAGTAATCAAGAAGGTGGTGAAGTCGTTGCAGCGAGCCCTACGATTTTGCCTGCCGAAGTTGGGCTTATATCCTGGGTTCACGTGGCCGCAAGTTATGATCCTTCTTTGAATGCCCTTCGCTTATTTGTTAATGGTCAACTTGTACAGTCTACAGTAAGCTCAAAAAGTTTAATCACGGATGGACCAGGTAGGGAATTCGTTCGAATCGGGGAGCAATTCAATGGAGATATCGATGAAGTCCGAATTTGGAAAGCGTCATTAAGTCAGCAAGTTATTGAAACGAATCTTGTCACGGCGCTGAATGGAACAGAAACTAATCTTATCGCCTATTATAATTTTAATGACAATAGTTCACTCAATCCAAAAAGTACCCAGGATAACGTCGGTGAATTCACAAGGGATTGGGAGAATAATTGGGGTAATTCAGGCATATTGATTGGCAATACAGCTTTCTTTGAAGTTATCGATAATCCACTGAACCCAGATGTTGATAGTGACGGTGACAAATTACCTGACCGCTGGGAATTGGACAATTTTGGCGATCTTTCCATTGCCGATTCAACGACGGATGTCGATGGCGATAAATTACTGGATATAAATGAATTTCTTATTGGATTAAATCCAAACGCCGTTGACTCAGACAGCAATGGAATATTAGATAGCGATGAAGATAGTGATGCAGACGGATTGATTAATGTTGAAGAGCAAAATGATTTCCAAACTCGTTTAGATTCTGCTGACAGTGATGATGATGGAATTAATGATAATATTGAAATTTCGTTTACCCTGCCAACAATTGATTCCGTTGAAGGTATCGCTAGTGGTTACAGTGGAGCCAGAACTCCGTTATCTCCATTTGTTCCCAGAAGTTTACGGTTGGAAGGCAGTGTCATATCCATTCCAAAACCGGATCGGTTTGCGTTTGTTAGCACTGAAACAGTTGTTCAGGAGGGACCCACGGTAAATATTACCAGTCCTACGGACTCTTCAGATATAAATGTGAGATTCGTAAATGTTTCCGGAACGATTGAATCGACATCAGATATCATTGGAATTCAATTTTTTGTAAATCAGCTTCTCGCAGATGAATTTCCGCTTAGTGAAGCCAGTTTTTCAAGGGATATAATTATCAGTTCAGGCATGAATGAAATCGCTGTCAAGGTTGAAAATGTTGAGGGACAATTTGGATTAGCTTTTGTTACAGTCAACGGAAGCTTTGCACCTGCAGATATTCGAGTTACCCAAACCTGGGGGCCCGCAGGGGATCTTGATACGTGGCTTGTCGATCCTCAAAACCGGCATATGGGCTGGACCGGATCCGGCCCGACATTTCCTCTGGAGCAGGCCGGTGAATCGGGGAATCCAGGACAAATTCCCGGTGCACAATTAGACATTGATGATATACCCGGCACAGGACCAGAAAATATTACGCTAGAGCGCGACAACGCAGTGCCAGGCACCTATCAGGTTTGGATGAACAATTATTCAAATTCCAATAGCCCAGAATCGACGGTAAGAATATTGCTTCATGAAGGTACTCCAAATGAGAAACTAATTGAATTTGGTCCACAAAGTATGCCAACAAGTGATACTAACAGAAATGTTTCCGCCGCCTGGTGGAATACCACGAACATTGAGTGGCCAAGCGGCGTGTTAAGTCCTTCAGGGACAGAAATCTCACCAAGGAGTACTCGGGAATCACTGGTAATTACAGAGCAATCTAATACTGGCTTTACAATTGAATTTTGGATTTATCCTGGTAGTGCCTCAGAAACTGGTTCAGTGATCGAATATCTTAATTCCAGTGGCACTGCAGCCTATACTCTTGGTCTTAATGTGAACCGACCATTCATGCAGGTCTTGTCCGAATTACCAACGGGTTACGAGTCATTGACAGTTGATACCGCATTACCTGAAAATGTATGGTCTCATTTAACGTTCAGATATCGTTTTGACGTAAATGAAATGAGCATATCAGTCAATGGATCGTTTGCTGCAAAAACGGTTAAAACCATTATCTTAAATGAAGGCGGTACCGCAGTCATAGATAGTTCGTTTAACGGAATTTCATTTACCAATACAGGTATCGATGAATTAAGAGTCTGGAATACTATAAAAACAGAAAATAGTATAAATGCATTCAGACACAAATTTGTCGATGGTGCTAACGCCGCTTTAGTCGCAAATTTCCGATTTGACGATGGTGGAAAAACGATCACCGATTACGCAAATACAGCGATCGAATTTGATTTACTTTCATTACTTGATCAACGAATTGATATATTGCCGGGAGGTGACGATACCTGGGGCAATGCAGATGATGTGTTTGCATCTGATAGTGCAAAATGGATTGATGTTAACGCGAATAATATATTTGATATCGAAGACGAAGTGTTTACCGACGCGAATAATGATAATATTTATAATGTCGGCGAAACGCAATTATTTGATGGTGGTGATGGTTGGACAAGTGTTCCGGATGTCTCCGTTGGACGTGTGGACAATCATAATGATCGGATTACCGCATTTCGGGCCGCATTAATAATCGGATCTGCGGAAGATTCCGACGGGGATGGCATAGAAGACTGGTACGAATCATTCTTTTTCCGTGGCTTGACTGCAACTTCAGGACTAAATGACGGAGATAGTGATGGTCTGATAGATCGATATGAGTTCTTTGCTGGCACTAGCCCTCTAAATAGTGACACGGATAGTAATGGAAAATCCGATGGCTTCGAAGATTCAATCGATGGAGATGGTCTTAGTAATCTTGATGAACAGGCACACTCCTCCGATCCGCGTTTGAGCGACACTGATGACGATGGAAAATCAGACAAAGCGGAAGTCTTAAGCGGAAATAATCCGACAGATTCTTTGGATCCTGTAGAAGCCAGGGCACTGCATGTGTTAGGTAGCAGCTATGCAGAATCACCTATCGATACTCAACGCTATGGGTTCGACAGTTTTACAATTCAGGCGTGGGTTTACCCTTCAGATCTGGCTGCCGGTGGTGGTACTATTGACTCATCCATAATTTCCAGACAAGTCGGAACAGGAAAATATAACTACGATCTTGGTGTTAGATATAACACAGATTCCGATAAGGTTCAACCCTATGTAACCGTTTCTCCTAAAGATGGATCCACAAATGTTCAACTGATAGGAAATGTGATCTATTCAATTCCAATTAGTGATTGGTCTCATATTGCTGCAACATATAGTCGTGGTAGTCGATCGTTGGAGCTTTATGTTAATGGTCAAAAAATTTCTTCTACAGTTGTTACGAATGGCATAATGACAACCGGTTTTGGACCAATCTGGGTGCGGTTTGGTGAAGGATTTACTGGATTTATTGATGAGGTTAGATTGGAGAAAACAGCTATAAGTCTATCACGAATTCAGTTCGGCATGCATAGCCAGCCTGATATTAGTTCAGGACAATTGGCAGCCTATTTTAATTTTGATGATGGTGGAGATAATATTCATAATTTGGTATCATCATTTAGCAGGGATTGGGAAGAGCAGTGGCTGCATTCTTTGATTGTGATTGGCAATGCTGTGGTTGAATCAGCCCCGATGGCTGTTCCAACAGTACAATCTGGTATTGATAAAGATGGTGATGGTATCAGCGACAGCTGGGAACTACAACATTTCGGTTTAATTTCTCAAGTAAATGGCCGTGGTGATTTTGATAACGATGGTGTCAATGATCTGTATGAATTTTTGAATGGTTCAGATCCACGATCGATTGGCTCAGATGCTGAAGATGACAAGGATAGTGATGGACTATCTACCATTGAAGAGCAGGCACATGGAACATTACCGCAAGAGCAAGATACTGATGATGATGGCCTGAATGATAAGGCTGAAATAGCGGCCGGGTCAAGTCCATTACATTCAATGAGTCCTCTAACAGAACGAGCATTGGATTTAGCACAAGTCGCTGCGACGGGAGTACAATTACCGTTTGCTGCAAATGAACTAAATAATCGGTTAGTCGATTGGACAATAGAATCTTGGATTCTAATAAAAGGAAATCAGACTGGGGCAATTTTAAGTAAATCTATCAATGGCCGTATCGGGTTTGAACTTGGATTAGTGGATAATGTGCCTTATGTCAGATTTCAAAAAGCAAGTGGAGATGTTAATATCGACTATTCTTCAAGCCAAAGTTCAGTGACTACGCCAGCCCTCCAGGTAAATAATGGGTGGGTACATTTAGCGGGTGTCTGGAATCGAGGCACTAATGTGCTTCGGCTTATTATTAATGGAAACACAATTATCGAGACACTGGTAGGCAGTTCCGTTTGGCCAATAGATGGATTTGGTTTAGTCACATTAGGTGCGGGGTTGGATAATGTTGTCATTGATGAGGTCCGAATTTGGAAAACCTTTCGTAGTCAAGTCGACATTGATAGTGATAGATGGAATTTGATTTCGTCAAAGAGTGCGGGTTTAGTTCGTTATTTCAGGTTCGATGACGGTGGTGATACTATTGAAGATTTTGCTCATCCCGGATTTAAAAATGAGTCAATATATGCATTTATAGCGCCGGGTGTTACCGTGTCTGATGCCCAAGCATATTTTGGATTAGATGACCGTGACGATGATGGGATGCCGGACTGGTTTGAAAGTCTTTACAACGTTTCTGACGCTAATGAGGATTCGGATGGGGATCAACTTACAAATCTATACGAGTATTTTGGTAAGACTGATCCAATAATTAATCTTACGAGTGATTTGAAATCGGATCCGGATGGAGACGATCTTGATAATATTACTGAACAGAAATGGGGAACTAATCCAAATATGTGGGATACGGATAATGACGGTTGGTCCGATGGGCATGAAGTGCTGGGTAAGGATGATATTGCTTTTGATGCAGATAATGATGGTACTAGCGATCTAGCATCAAGTACCATATTACCACGTCGTCCAAGTAGTTTCACTTTTGCCAGTGATCCGCTAAGCCCATTACAGCCTGTTCAGCAAGCAAGTATAAAGCTTACGGGATTGAATGTTGGTGCTGTGGTACCAGACAACAGTAAGTATGCTTTAAACAGCTGGACTATTGAAGCTTGGATTAGACCTACAGCGGATAATTCTGGCGTGATCCTAAACCGTTCAGTTGGCTACAATAATGGATCATCCATTATTAATTACGAACTTGGTATCGCTAACGATAGCGGAGTGCTGCGACCTTATGCAAAATACGTCACTCAATCCGGTGTTACCTATAGCGTTGGTGGTGCGGATGCTATCGTTCCTTTTGGCCATGTTTTGTCTGTATCCAATGGTGTCTGGACTCATTTGACTGCAACATTTGATCAAGCAAGTTATACATTGAGACTCTTTATTAATGGTATGCCGGTTGGCGAACGGATTGATTCGAGTGAATTTCCAGTTTGTCCAGTGGCAGGAAATGGGCAGGCACTGGTCAGTACAGCTCCTGATACGTTTGTATTCGTTGGAGCAAGTGTTCAAATTGGCAGTGGATTTACAGGCAATATTGATGATATAAAAATTTGGGCTGGTGCTCGAGATGGCGACATAATATTCGATTCGTATCGTTCGGTTGATGCAAATGCCAGGGGCGGTGTCGAGCCTTTGAGTCATGATTCGTCCATCGTTGGCTCTGGTTTGGTTGATGTCAGTGTTTTGTTAAATGCGGATCACGAGACAGACGAATTATTGGTATGCTATCGTCATGATTTGAATAAAATACAACGCGATGAACTCAATGAATCCATGAACGTCGTATTGATTAGAGAAAGTCCTTTGACGGGAATTCAGTTGGTTAAAATCGCGAAAGATAAATCGATGGCAGATAAGATTCTTGAGTTCAGGTCAAATAACGATGTGTTATATGTCGAACCAAATTACAAACTTAAAATTCCAAATGATATTATCGAATCGAATCAATCTGTACCGGATTCATTTTCCTTTCCTAATGATCCGAATTTCGATCAACAGTGGGGACTTCATAATATTGGACAAACCGGTGGTTCCGCTGGTGCGGACATTAATGGTCCACAAGCCTGGGATATTACACGAGGTTCACGGGATGTTATCGTCGCTGTAATTGATACTGGTGTTGACTATAATCATCCCGATATTGCTGGAAACATGTGGGTGAATGAAGGAGAAATACCCGGCAACAGCATTGATGATGATAACAATGGGTTTATAGATGACATTTATGGTTATGATTTTGCCAATAATGACAGTGATCCAGTAGACGATAATTTTCATGGTACACACGTTGCCGGTATAATTGGGGCCATTGGCAATAATAATGAAGGGATCGTCGGGGTTAACTGGAATGTTCGCATTATGGCACTTAAAATATTCAATAGTTCCGGTGTTGGTAACGCTGGTACGACAGATGATGCGATACAGGCCATCGAATATGCGATTCAAATGGGTGCAACATTTACCAACAACAGCTGGGGAGGTGGGGGCTTCTCGCAAGCCTTGAAGGACACGATTGAACGAGCAGGTGAAGCAGGTCAGCTTTTTGTTGCCGCAGCTGGGAACGATAACTCAGACAACGATGCCACGCCATCATATCCTGATTCATATGATTTGGATAATATTATTTCAGTTGCTGCGAGTACCGATCGCGATAGTTTGGCGTCATTTAGTAATTTCGGCGCGGAAAATGTTGATTTGATGGCCCCAGGTCAAGGGATTATAAGTACTGTTCTAAATAATCAATATGAAACAGTTTCTGGAACGTCACAAGCAGCACCTCATGTTTCAGGTGTGGCCGCATTAATTCATGCAGCAAATCCTAGCTGGTCGTGGGATCAGGTTAAAAACGCGATTCTTAATAATGTTGACGAAATCCCAGATATTGAAGGGAAAATAGCAACATCTGGGCGCCTAAATGCCGTGTCAGCACTTAGTCGCGGAGGCGCGTTGAATCTGGTTGCATATTTTCGTAGTGATGCAGGTATCGGCGTCCAAGGCGCAATCGCGTCCAGCCTAGTAAGCGCTGCAAGTATAATTCATGATTTAACAGAAATGGACGATTGGTCCCTGAACCTTAATGGACGAACTGGGAAATTTGCGGCCAAATTAGTTAATGCGTCTATTGACGACGTCGAGTTTGCCTTGATGCCTGGAGATATTGACGGTGACGGTATGCCAGACTGGTTTGAAACTGCTTATGATCTCAATGTATTCGGTGAGGACGCAAATGACGATGAAGACGTAGATGCTTTAACCAACTATTACGAATTTTTAGCTGGTACAAGCCCAATCGATTTTGCAACCAATGGTCAAACCGCTGACATAATTGCAGATTCAGATATTGACCAGATTTCGAATCAAGATGAACAAATTACTGGCTCACATCCCGGCGATATCAATGCGGACACGGACAACGATGGGTTGACCGATATTATTGAACAATCGGGGGACAATCCGACATCTGTAACGGATTCATTATCACCCTTTAAGGATCGTGCATTAAAGGTTAACTCAAGTACCAATGACTTTTTAGTATTACCAAATCAACCTCGATTTTCTATGGGTAACAGTTGGACGGTTGAAGCAATGGTAAATCTAGACAAATTCTGTAAAGATAATCAAGATAATATCGTAAATGGTGGAGTCGTTGATGATAAGGCCGTTATCATCAGCAGAGCAATTGATGATAATGCCGATGGTGCGTTTAATGCAATAAATTATGAGTTAGGAATTAGCGCGATTGGAAAACCCTATGTGTTGTTTACTAGTGCAACTATTCCAGGTACAAATTTTAATATTGAGTTTAAAGCGGAAGCCTCAACTCAATTAGAATGTGGTTTATGGACGTTTATCGCAGGTAGTTATAATGCACAAGAACAAACATTGGGGATTTACGTCAATAAAGTGTTGTGGGTGGAAATTTCGACTGCATTTGAACCGGCTGGGTCCGAACCGGGTAAAACTGAAGTTGTTGCTGGTAATAACTTAACGGGTCAAATTGATAATTTAAGGATTTGGAACAGTCACTTTGGCAGCATTGTTGCCGCTGAGATTGAAAGTAACGGATTCGATCTATCAAATGATTTGGTTGCATTTTACAGTTTTAATGACGGTGGAACTCACATTCAGGATTTTGCCTCAGGATTTGAAGATGATTGGAAAACAGGCTGGTTTAATGCAGCACAGTTTGCTGGAAGCGCGGCACTAAATGACCAACTTGGTGATGATGGAGTTGATCTGAATGCTGACAGTGATGACGATGGTATTCCGGATTGGTGGGAACTGCTTCATTTTGGACATTTGAGTATCGTGGAAAAAGATAGTAAGTCTGATTCAGATGGGGATGATTTGACTGATATCTTTGAGTATTTATCAGCGACAAATCCCAATTTAGTGGATTCCGACGGAGATGGAATTGAAGACTTTGACGAAGACGTAGATAATGATAACGTCTTAAATCTTGACGAACAGGATTTTGGAACTAATCCCGGATTGAAGGATACTGATGACGATGGTAAAAGGGATGATGTAGAGTTATTTACGAATTTTACTGATGCCAGGGATAGTCTAAATCCAAGAGTTGAACGTGTCTTAAACATTAATAACGGCTATTTATCGGTAAGCAATAACGATAACTTAAGTTTGTCAGAATTTTCAGTCGCCGTTTACGTAAATCCAAGTGTTAACGCATTAGTTGATCAAGTCATTCTTGAGAAAGTTGGAGATGATGAAAAGCTGAATTACCAACTGGTACTTCAGGCAAATAACAAGGTCAAATTTCTATATCATCGCGATCAGTCCGGTACACCACGCGAGGTTACTTCGACAGCAACATTGAGTTTTAATTTATGGTCGTTGATAATTGCCGAACTTGATAGTACCAACGAGAAAATCAAGTTAACGATATATGCCCGCGACAATATCAATAATTTAATCGAAAAATCGTTTAATGAAAATGATGCCTTTGGTGACCCGGTTACTGGTGTGGGTCCGTTGTATATTGGATCATCAAAACCTGTTTCTGGAACAACACCAGTAGGGCAATTTCAAGGGATGATTGACGAACTATCAATTTGGCCTAATCCATTGACCAGTACGGAAGTTAATGATATTCAAAATCTTTCTATAAGCGTAAATGACGAAGTTTCACGTGCCAAGTTAGCTGCGTATTACAAGTTTAATGACGGGGGTGAAACTGTCGAAGATTTCGCTCATGATAATGACATAAATTTTGCTGCAAAATTTAGTGTCTTGGTGCGAAATAATACAACAATTCACTTTTTGGACAATACATCAACGCTACCTGTAGGTACGACAATTGGCAATGTTGAAGATTCCGATACTGACGGTTTGCCCGACGATATTGAACTGCTTATTATCGAAGCTATTGGTAATGATGGAATTGATGATCTGGAACATGTTGATCCAGAGGGTGATTTTGATAGTGATGGTTTGACTAACCTTCAGGAAGTTCAGTTCGATGGTGATCCTGCTTATAATAATCTGACTGATACAAATCCAATTGAATTTGATTCAGACAGTGATGGTATGGCGGACGGTTGGGAAGTTCAATTTTTATTAAATCCATTGAGCAGCACTGATCGAGATACGGATAATGATGGAGATGGTCTCACGAATCTCGATGAGTATCTTGGAGAAAACGGAAAGATCGATGGTAACGACATCATATTGACTGCGACACCTATTGTATGGGGTGATTCCACTGATCCAGGTAATGTTGATACTGATAGCGACGGTTTAAGTGATTTTTGGGAAGTGAATTTTAAAATCGATGCATTGACAGCAAATGCCGATGCCGATCCCGATTTAGATGGATTAATAAATATTGTGGAACGTGATAACCAGACCAATCCAAATAAGAGAGATAGCGACAATGACGGATTAGTCGATAAATGGGAAGTCGACAATGGTTTTAATCCTGTTGATATCCTTAATCCAGATACAAATGGCGATCCAGATGCTGATAACTTAAATAATGTCAATGAACAATCTGCAGGAACAGATCCCAGAAATCCAGACACAGATGGTGATGGCCTACCGGACGGGTGGGAAAAAATGAGTGTTAATAGCCAGGGCACATCTCTCAATCCGTTAGATGACGGAATCGATGATACCGATCCAACAATCACGAATGGAATTCACGGAGCTAATGGCGATCCAGACCTGGATGGTATTTTTAATAAAGATGAGTTTACTGACCTGACAGATCCCTGGGTAGCAAATAATGTTAATGTTGTGGAACCAAATATTGCAAATACTATCGCTCCCAATATTGATGACATCAGTGTCAATATTTCACCTCTCAAACCATTTATTGGTAGTGAATTGACATGTACGGTTGATGGCGGTTCTGATCCCGATCTTGATGACTTTTTTCCAAAGTTTCAGTGGTATCGGGCTATCTCTGGAAATGGTCGCATAGTGGTGAATGCAACCCCATTGATTGGAATCGGCGAACAGCAGCTATTTGAGATAGTCGCCGCCAATTCCGATGATATAATTAATCTTAATAACCAGATAATTACGACTAATTTAGATTCAGAGTTTACCACTGGAGGTCACGAGTTATCGACCGGAGCGCTGGTTACAGTAATATCGCCTGATGAAGAATGGTACATTAAGGATGGCGTGAATGAATTCGCACTGAGGAAAGAGGGAACTAAAGTTGTCGTATATGATCGTGGAACCTTTACGGATGACACATCTAACCTCAATGGAAATAATATTACTGCTAACTTAAGATCACAGTTTATCTCTGGGGGGCAAACCTTATCGGAAGCTGCCAAGGTTCGATTGATTTTGGGCGATTCAGAATGGCATATCAAAGATGGAACTGATGATTATGTGCTTAAATTGGAAGCTGATGGAACGAAACCGATACTAAATGTCTATGATGGTATTGATCCTACGGGTCTAGACCCTGGATTAGTGGATGCAAATGGAGATGCCATTACTCAGGGAGCAGATAAAGGAAACTGGGTGGCAATAATCGGAGCGACGAATAATACCTATATGGCGGGCAATATTCCACAGGATTATGTGTGTATTGTCTACCTTGAAGATGAATTTGGTAATTCTACCGATCGCATTTTTAGTAATGTCATTTTCTCCATAGAGGAGATTGTCATGACTGATCAAGGGCAGCAGGTTAACGTTATTGACCTATCACCCAAGGTGAAAATCACGGAAGACAAGGTCAATAACAAGTTAGTTGCCGCAATCACAAATGAACCGGCTAATTTGGAAACCGGAACAACAATTGGATATAATTATCGATGGTTTAGAAACTTTGGTGATCGCGCTGGTGAGGATCTAAACCGTACTGGGTCAATTTTAACTATCGATGAGGAAGTTTTAAACGGCGATGTCTGGTATGTTAGAGTCAGCAGTACGATTACAAAAGGAGGAGTTAGTGGTATTGAAATTCCCGATGTGTTTAGCAATTCCATAACAATTGGGGGAGGCGTGACTGAAAATAGCAAACCGACGAACCCAACGGTTTCAATAATTCCTTCGAATCCACAAGCAGCATTTGATGATATTACATGTGTTCCCTCGGGTTCTGTAGACCCTGACGGAGATTTATTCTTGTTCGACATTAAATGGTTTGAATTTAACTCAACAACCAATTCCTTAGACCCATTACTAAACAGCTCAGGCGCACAATTCACGACTGAAACAATATTGGCGGAAGATACTGCAACCTTTACAGGAAAACTTATTTCCTGTCGCGTTACCGCGGTTGATATTTTTGCTAATTCAAGTGCTCCAATTGATAGTGCAAATGTAACAGTAAAATCGGCTGAGAGTGGATCTGGCACAGGTGGTACGATAAATGGCGACGGCTTTGAACCAGATAATAGTGTGGCAACCGCTCGGCCAATTGAAGTCAATACCCAGGTTCAACAGCATGACTTACGTGAAGACGCGGACGAACAGGATTGGGTTAAATTCAGGATAAAAACAAGGTCAAAAATCTCAGTTTTTACCGGAAATAGTGAAACGGTTATCAATCAAATTCAATCCAATAGTAATCTCAATGGACAAGGGGATTCGCATGTAGATACATTTTTGGAGTTGTTCAGTTCCGGTAATACCAGCTCTGCATTGAGGTTTAATGATAATACCGGTGATACTGCTCGAAATGATTTTACATTGTCCGCAAAGATTCTTAATGCTATTTTGAATCCGGGTACCTATTATATTCGTGTATCACAGAGTGGTAACGTCCAACAGATTTTAAGTTATGCGATTAAGGTTGTTAGTGAAAATGTTGAAGGTGCAAATCCAATAGTTGATACCCCACCAATTATTCCTAGTAAACCGTCGTTAAGACCCTCTCAGCCGACGATTGCTGATGATTTAGTGGCATCCTTGACAGGTGTACTTCAAGAGGATGTAACGGTTGAATTTGTTTGGTTCCTAAATGGCATCAAGATTCCGAATGAAGGAAATACACTTGATGCATCGGTTACTAAAGCGAGTGATCGTTGGCAGGTCGGTGTTATCGCAATGAATGAAAATGGCACACCAAGCCTGATCAGTGAGTTAAGTGATGTTGTTAGTATCGCGAGTGATGAGTTTAATTTGACTATAAGTGTCACTAAATTCTTTGCTGGTAATAATACACCCAGAATTGAGGAGATAAATATCGGCTGGCTGCACAATTCAACAAATGGTTTTGATGAGGATATTGATATTGATTTGCCAAACGAATTTTCTCCCGCGCCACCGGGTCAATCCAATAATAATGGTGATACAATTGGTGGTCCGCTTGATCCGATCAAACTTCCTGGTGGAAGTTTTGTATCTGAGGGACTAAGTAGTGATCATCGGCTATTGACAACAGATATTCGCCCATTTGGTGAAAATACGGCTTGGTATTTATACATTGATTTAGGTGAAAATCCATCGTCTGTCACGTTGAATTGGGGAAGCGTTGAATTAAAGGTGAATAAGCCGCTGCAGTTACGAGAAATCAATCCTGAAAATGATTTTGTGCCTTTAGGTGGGCAAGCGACAAATATGAGGACGGTAAATTCGTTTGAGATTGAGAACCCATCCCAGTTTCAAAGAAAGGTATTTCTTGTTCAGATTGGATCAATCTCGGATTCTATTAATTTAACTTTATTTAATGGTTGGAATTTAATTTCAATGCCAATCAATCCAACAGATCCCAACCCTGAGTCTGTGTTCGCAGACAATGCCGGGAAAGTTTTCATTGGCAACGTTTGGGGATATGATATTATTCAGGAAGGTCAAACTGTACCGACAACAAACAAGATTTCTAACATACGCGGAGGCAAAGGGTATTGGGTATATTCAAACAGATCAATACCAGTGTCGTTGACCATAAAAGGATCAACAGTTATTAATTCACTTGACCTACGTGCCGGGTGGAATTTAGTTGGTCCAACGACGACAACCGTTGAGGCTTCATTTCAGAAAAGTTTGTTGGCGGATAACGCAACCATGAATATTCCTGCGGACGCGCCACTTCTCGACGATCGGGTAAAATTTTGGTTCCGCCAAGTCGGTGACAATGGAGGCCAAAATTATACCAACGCTGATTCGACTACAAGTATATTCATCTTAAAGAAGAACGTTGGTTATTGGATCTATTCTCCACGTCAACAATCTATCGCGTTAAAGGAAAGAAACTGATGGCCCGGTGCGGACTGAATTGAGGTAATATTAGAACTATGATCAAAAAGTTCATTAACTGAGGGGAAATAAAGGAAGTCAAAGGCGTGTCGCTTGTGGGAATTTACTGGTTACTGGCGTGTGAAGGTTATTGAATTAAGAATATTTTAGCAAGTAAATAAACGTTAAAGCCTTAATCTCAACAGACCTATTAGGGATGTCTAGTAATCCATGGCCAGGTGATATTTTATTCTATTAGGCGGAGCTGCATCGTCCATGCATCACTTTAATAAATTTATAATTTTAGTTTATCCTTCACATATATTGAATAGATTTTATACAGACTTTCCATTGATTCAATATCAATCCATTCATTTTCGGTGTGGAGATTCCCAACCAGCGGACGTGAAATAATAACCGGGATATCATTATACGAAAAAAAACGCCCGTCGCTACCGCCATGCGAATGACACAATGCCGGTTTCGAACTGGTTACCTGCTCAACTGCATTCAGGAAGATTGGATCGGGTTCAAACTGTGTTGGTTCCGCACAAATGATTATGTTCAAATTCATTGATTTATTAAGCAACTCTTTTATGTCATCTAGGATTGCATCAACCGAATGCGGGAAAGGGAAGCGAATGTCAAAAACGCAAGATGCTTCCGCAGGAATACAATTGATAGTTTTATTTGGGGTGTGGATTTGAGTGACTGCGCAGGTCGGGTGCCAATGATTTTTACTGGTTTTGTAGGACTCAAAAAGTTTTTGGAGCTTAACGATTACTTCGGTAATTTGTTGAAGTGGATTTACGCCAAGCCAGGGACGAGCAGCGTGTGCTTCATGCCCTTTACAATCCAATCGTAAATGAATAAGGCCTTTTTCTTCAACAATTATTTCTGTTAATGATCCACCGTCCGGTATTAATACAACGCCACATCGCAGACCGATTTCATTGACCAGATAGCGAATGCCGGAGTATCCGCCAGTTTCCTCATCTGAAGTGACGACTAATCCAAGTGAAAGGCCATTGTATTGACTATGAGCCTCTCGGAATAGTTCAAGCATAACGGCTAATGCCCCTTTCATATCCCCTGCGCCTGGACCATATATGCGCCCATTGGTAATTGTGGATCGATAAATCGAAAGATCTGGATGGCTCACAACATCCACGTGACCACATAACAAAATATCGGGCGTCCTAATTCCTTTTGGCAATGCCAATAGCGATGGAATGCCATTCGGTCTAAACTCCTGTAAATTGATTTGATCCAATGATTCCAGATGATATTTGATTACTTCCAATCCACGTTCGCGCTCCTTAGGATTGGCTTCGGCGCTAGGGATCAAAACGAGGTCCCGTGTCAAAGAAACCAGTGATTCCTGAAGATGATTAAATGCAGGCGACTGGTCAATTGGATTATGATTCATTTTGATGTAATAAATCTAAATTTAATTTTAATTCTCTCTAACCTGAATAATCCAGGCTAGTAAGCTCGTGGTTATTGTCTTGTCATTATGACATTTGGCCATCGTTTCACGCTTTTGTGCGCCTAAGGTTGGACGTTCCGTCTTTTGACGTGCGTTTCTAAATAGGCAGTCTAACCCGGATTTTTCACACTACTTTGTTACAAAAGCGTATATCACCTAAATTCAATGTCTTAACTTACCTCGCGAACTCAATATGTTTCGACTTACTGTCATCTGCTCGTCTAGGTCAAACCATTGAATATAGGCAATCTAAACTTTCTCACCACAAAGTTTGTGAGAAAACCGGGCAAAAAACGGAACTTCATACTAACCACCTCAGAATACAAATTCGTCTTATGTTAATCGAGGTCACGCAACGGGCTGGAACGTTATACTCCCTCAGTCCCTGTCATAACCCCAGGCAACCGGGAGAATGAGATCCATTTGGGATAATAATGAAGTGCATTCCTGCAAGTCTCGACCAAGAAATAGAAATTGACCTTTGTTGACGTCTTTATTCTCATCAAAATTAAAATTAATCGGTAAAATACCACGTTCATTGCCGGGGATATAAAGTTTATTATTTCTTTTAAGTATATCAAGCAAATCTAATCCCGTTAATGATGTAAAAAATTTTATATTCCTCATCAGCCATGCCATTTCAGGCATGAAATGTCGTGCCAAAATTGCCGGGTAAGTGGCTCCGGTTACACGAGCGTTAATTTCACAGATACGCACTTCGACGTTGCCCTTTCTCTCAATTATATGAAAATCTATACTCGCAGTTCCACGGTATCCACTATCATGCAGCCACATTCCAGCCTTTTTCCCCAGTTCATTTATCTGTTCAAAAAATGACGTATTGTTTGTTATGTATTCCGGCGGTGAAAAATTGCCTTCATGGATACTATCCGGACTTAAAATCTGTTCTGTTAAATCATAAAGAAACAGGGTGTCATTATTTAAGAAAATCTGAATGCTTGGCGATCCCAGAAATCTGACGCTTTTTACTTTCCTATCTAACCAACCTTGAACAAGGGCAGGCCCTTCATAAAAAAGATATTCAGGGATGTCACGCGCATTTTTAATTGAAGTGTCTAACTTCAACATGCCAATTCCCGAGGCGCCAATTTGTGCTTTGATGACGGCTTCCGTATAACCCAGGCAATGCAAATTATTTAAACAATCAAATACATCTGCGACGGACTCAGCAATACAGGTGTCGAACAATGGCAAGTCATTTTTCAATAGAAACTGATGAAGAAGAAATTTGTTGTTTCCTGCTTTACTGGATACTTCTGTATTAATTGTTGATTTTTGAAGCCGTTTAGCGACGCAAGACAACGCCTTGTCGGTGACAAATCCATCAATGGTTTGCGCGGAATGATCTGATAAATGGTTAATTAAGGAATAAAAGGGTGCTGCAACCCTATTTGACGACAGTTCTGAAAATGAATGATAAACTGAATAAGGTAAAACTTCTATTGACGGTAATTTGAGGCCTAGACTGTCAATAAAATAATGAATTAAACTCTCATCTGGTTTTGTTTCAAGAATTAATACATTATCGTTGCCCTGAAACATGAGATTGATGATGGGTGCCAGTCGACCACCGTAACTTTCCAATCCGTCGACAAGTTTTTTTAGATTTTTGATTTCGCCTTCATTACCATAAAAAAGACCAGGTAAATTGGCAAAAAAAATTATGTTCCTATTCCAGAATGTCGGTAACCTCCCAATGGCAGTTTTGATTTCAGGATTCATATCATGATTCGATAAAATTTTTTAGATGTGAATTTATCGCTTATGTTGTCGGTCCCCGCCATATAAGTCGAATCGCATCGAGTTTTATTACAGAATCAATAAAATAATTTTCCAATCGATTGAACTCATCTCTAAGATGGGTAATTTCCTCTTCGCGTATAGGCGCCTTTGCAGCTAATAGTATTGACAGGCGGTCTATTTCTGGTTGTATTGTTGATCGCATTGCTGAAATAGCCTGCTTGACTAATTCATTTTTTTTTATTTCCGCCAGTTCCCGAGATCGTTTTGTTAAATGTGGCAATAACTGTTGTGTCACTTCTGTTTTCTTTAACAACGGCGTTTGATTATCATCTTTAAGTACTTCTTTTAGTTTTTTATGGGTGATTTTACTGCTTACATCGGCGCCATCATGACTAACCATAATTCGTAATGGAGTCGCAGCAAGAAAACGGTCTGGTCGCAAATCTTCTGGAGCTAATGAGTGTATTATAAAAATTGCTTCAACATATATGATGCGGCTATTCTGGTCTTCCCAGACACCATAAGATGATCGTCCGTCAGCTGAACCAATTAGCTGGTCAATCGCCCCAGTCACCATTGGATGTTCCCAAGTTAAAAAGGTATAGTCTTCTCTGGCGATGGCCCGCTGTCGACTGAAAGTGACTGGAAGACCTGCATCCGGCAGTCCCGGCAACCCATGATAATGATCGCCAGGCAAATAGAATAAACTGTTATGATCATGATCTTCAATCTGAATACCTATATGATTACATACTGAATCCATAAAAGAGGAAAGGTTAGAGTGGGCCTCAATGCTCTCAACCTCATCTACGAGAGCTTCTCCAATAGAAGGCTGATGCGAATGCCACTCCAATAATCTATCTCTGCCAGCCGCCATTTTCTTTACAATATCGTCTTTTGATCTTTTTGTATCATCTATAAGCTTTTTGAGCTCTTCTGGCTTCCCGTTATCAAACCAACAATGTCCGAATTTGTGAACTTTGTTTCCCAACTCCTGGTAAAGTTTATTTGCCCCCTGAAGCGGTTTGCAAAATGCATTGAGTCCATCACCATACCATTTTGCTAGGACCTCCTGAAATGTCTGTTCCAGGTAAATTACATGAATCGTGACATTATTCATCTGTCCGATTCGAGCAAGCCGGCCAATTCGCTGTTCTAATAATTCGGGATTTTCAGGTAAATCAAAAAGTAGTAAATGATGGCAAAACTGGAAATTTCTCCCTTCACTGCCAATTTCTGAGCATATAAGTAGGCGTGCACCATCAGGATCAGCAAAATAAGCTGCATTACGATCTCGTACAATCAATGATAATCCTTCATGAAATACGGCCATGCGAATACTGATCTTTTGTTCGATCTCATTCTGAATTGCTTGAACAGTTTTAGGGGAGGAACAAATAAGTAATATTTTTTCATAGGGGTTTTTATTCAAAATATCTATGATCATAGTTAATCGCAGATCATGTTGCCACCAATCGTTGCGGTATTTTTTTGAAACTTGAAATTCGGGAAGAATACTATCGATTGATGGATCATAAATACTAGCGCACTTGTCATTTAACTTTACGGGGTAGAAGGTTGCCTTGCGTTTGGGAAATCCGGCAATATTATTTCGTTGATTTCGGTAAAACAGCCTTCCGGTACCATGATGATCGACCAATTCAGAAATTAATTGTTTCTGGGCGTGGGTATCGCCATTTGTTAACCGTTGTAACAGGTCAACCAGTCTTTTAGGATCGTAGTGATAGTTTTTGCTTAGATTTTCTTGTTCAGAGGTGCTTAATGATTCCCCAGACAATAGTTTGTTGATAACACTGGCGACGGCGGTATAATTTATTTGTTCCCCTTTAAATTTCTGTAGGTCATAAAATCGTTTTGGATCAAGTAGATGCAACCGAGCAAAATGACCTTCTTCGCCTAATTGTTCCGGTGTTCCACTGAGCAGCAGGACACTGGGAACAGTTTTTGAAAGGTTTTCCACAAGTTGATACTCAGTACTTGGATTTCCCTCGGCCCACTGCAAATGATGAGCCTCATCGATTACCAGAATATCCCAATCAATATCGCAAATTTCTTTCATGCGTTTTGGGTTTTTAACTAAAAATGTCAGACTGCAAATGACCAGGGAACTATCTGAAAACGGATTTATTTCTGAATTGCTCGTTTGGATGGCGCTGCAACGTTCTTCGTCAAATATACTGAAGGTTAGATTGAAACGTCGCCAAAGTTCGAGAAACCATTGATGGGTTAACGATTCTGGTAATATAATTAGAATACGAGTGGCCACACCTAATAATAATTGCCTGGATAGAATTAATCCTGCTTCAATTGTTTTCCCTAATCCAACCTCGTCACCTAACATCACCCGAATATGATAGCGGGAGGCAATTTCTGATACGACATAGAGTTGATGTGGCAGCAGAGAAATTCTTGCCCCTAGTAACCCTCGAACAGGTAACATTTGCAGCCAATTGCGTTTTGTTATAGCCAGAAATCTAAGATTAAAAATTTCATTTGAGTCTGCAATACCCATGATCAAGCGTTCTTCAGAACCTGTGAAATCTATGCTTTCACTTAGAAGTGACTCATGAATTGATTTGTCTGAATCCTTATAGATCAATAGACCGTTTTTATCTTCCAATTTTTCAATAATCATTGAGCGGCCATCTATTGAGGAAATGCTATCACCAATTGAAAACTGTAGTCGGCGCAGGGGAGCAGTTTCAGTTGCGTAAGATCGGGTGATATTTCTATTTGGAAATTTAATTTCTACATTTCGGCTATCAGCGGCAATAACAGAACCCAATCCCAATTCCGGTTCTGATTCACTGTACCAACGTTGTCCAGGGATGAATTTTTCTTTCATGAAATGATTTATCTCACAATACGCTAAGGTTTTTGCTAAATCTCAATTCTATTGTAACGGTTCACACGTGTTTGATTTTGATACTATACTTTTTGCGACTTTGAGTTGGGTGTGGACAGTTTATTCATTGCAAAAGGATGGATCTTTATAGAAATTTTATAAAGCCCTTTAACCTGTCAGGAATTAATGGTAACACATTATAACTGTCTTCATTTGATAACAGATAATGAACCCAATTTGTTGGATACGTATTAGTTGAAGAGATTAAAATGGCCTCTCAATCTAAATCAATTTGACCAACTCTATATGAGATACTTTAGATATCAATCGAATCCATTCAAGAATAGTATCCAATTATAAGTATCTTAGCATGAATTATTCAGGCTAAATGAATTCGCGCGTTTAATATATAAAAACGGGTTTGGAAATTGAAGATTTTAAGTTTGCCCACAATATCACTGCATTTACTATATAAAATGCTTACATTCGTGCTCAAGCTTCTGAGCGAATCTATGAATTGCTTCAAGTTTCAAAGGAACTGTCCCTCGTTTATTTACAACAACCAACGTTTGGATCAGCTGTTCAAATAATCCATCTTCGTTAACATTCTGACGGGCTGTCGTTTCGTACCCCAGGTTCCTGGTTGAGCTTCAAATCGGCCTGAACATCGTGTGCCGCATTGGTTGCATATACCCGTGTTATTCAAATTCCAGTCACTTAAATTATACCAATCTCGACCGATGAGTAGATGGCCACATTCATGGCAATAAGTGCTTGCTCCTAATTTGTCATGAACGTTGCCAGTGTATGCATAACGCACTCCATTTTTTATAGCTATGTCCCTGGCTCGGGTAAGAGTTGCTGAGGGTGTTCTCGGTTTATCTAACATTTTAAAATCAGGGTGAAATGCTGTGAAATGCATTGGGACATCTGGGCCGAGATATTCAACAACCCATTGCGTCATTTCTTCAAATTCTTTATCGGAATCGTTTTCATCAGGGATTACCAGGTTTGTCAGTTCAAACCAGACGTTAGTTTCATGCTTTAAATATTCCAAAGTTTCAAGAACTGGTTTAAGTTCGCCTGCACATATTTTTTTGTAGAACCGTTCCGTAAATCCTTTAAGATCGACATTGGCAGCGTCAATATGTCGATAAAATTCGGTACGGGGATCAGCGCACATATATCCGGCTGTTACGGCAACGGCTTTAATTCCGACATCATGACATGCTTGGGCGATATCAACCGCATATTCGTAAAATATGACTGGGTCATTATAAGTAAATGCGACACTTGAACAACCCAAACGTTTTGCTTCACTCGCGATGCGTGCTGGGGTTGCGGAATCCATCAGCGTATCCATTTCCCGTGATTTACTCATATCCCAGTTTTGACAAAATTTACAGGCGAGGTTGCAGCCCGCTGTACCAAATGACAAAATCGGAGTTCCGGGTAGGTAATGATTCAATGGCTTTTTTTCAATGGGATCAATACAAAAACCACTTGAGCGTCCGTAGGTAGTTAAAACCATCGTATCGCCTTGCCGCATTCGCACAAAACATAGGCCGCGTTGTCCGTCTTTGAGTTTGCAGAAGCGTGGACACACATCACATTGAATCCGATTATCCTGCAGTAGATGCCAGTGTTTGACGGGTATTATACTTGGTTTCATTTTGTCTATCCGAATATACTTAAGTGATTTTTAAAAGATGTGCGTTTATTTTTACAAAAAAAATTGCATTATACTATATTCACATTGTTTTGAGAGGTTGTTGCGGCGCTCATTTTGAGCGTCTTTGGAGTGCGGAGACCTGTCTCCGCTTTCAAACATTACGGAGTAATGGGAGGAGTACCAACGTCAGCTATAAACTATCATTACCCCTCATTTTCTCCGAAAATTTCCAAAGCGCTGACAGGCCAGTGCACTCCAAAGGTGTCAGGCTCCACAGCCACATTTACGACAAGTTTTTAGGTTTTTTTCTTTTTCAGTCTCTACACTGGTTATCATGTTTGAAGTGATGCCGATATTTTTGCATTTACTGTATTGTTATATGTTAAAAATAAATAAGTTAGGTCAATGAGGGAACTGTTTTTAAAAAATATGTAAATGTGTATTTTTTAAGGCACTTATTAAATGGGCAATTCACATATATTGATATTGTATACGTTAGTGTAATATTTTATGAATTCTCATGTTTTTCAATGGACACAATGAATTACCTAGATAATTTGATTTAATGATTAGCCCATCAACAAGATTATTTATTGTAGTTTTACTAACATTTCCGTGGCTGTATACTGGCTATCCCAACAATATTAGGACTGCATTCCGTCGTGATTGTGAGACGCTCCTGCTTGATAGTATTCGACTGGCAAAATCTGAAATTCTGGTTGCTGTGTATTCGTTTTCCAATAGAAAGATCGCTAGAGCATTAATCAAAAGATCAAAAGAGGGTGTCTCTATTAAACTAAAAGTTGATAAAAAACAAGCATCCTATGACTATAGTAAATTTGTGTTTGATTTAATGAAATCTAAACATTTAGATATTGAGTATATATCGATGGAAAAACATCATTCGATGCATAACAAATTTTTAGTTATTGATAAGGAATTGGTACTTACTGGGAGTTATAATTTTACAAAAAATGCAACTAAATTCAACTGGGAAAATTTAGTACTCATTAAAGATAAATTAATCGCCAAGAAGTATATTGATGAATGGGAAAAGATTCGAAGTTTAAAGGCGAAGAAAACGAAAAGGGATTAGGTTTTACAGATTTAAGATTGGTCAATATTCGTTCTCTGATTACAACCAGAATTGACATGGTATACGGCAATTTGTTAATATTACCAAATCAAGTGCTGGACATTGCTTAAAGTAATTCAGCATTTGTTTATTATGTTAATTTATACTCAGAAAAAATAGGAAGAAAATTATAGCTCACCATGGCTGACGATATAAAATTTATGCGACGGGCATTAATGTTAGCGAAGAAGGGATGGGGGAGAACCTCTCCTAATCCGATGGTTGGCGCTGTAATAGTGAAAGATAATACAATAATTGGAGAGGGGTGGCATAAAAAAGCTGGCGAGGCCCACGCCGAAATTAATGCGATCAACGATGCAGACCAGGTTGTAAGTGGCTCAACTTTGTACGTTACTCTGGAACCTTGCAGCTCTCATGGAAAGACATTGCCGTGTACTGATGCTATCATTAATGCAAAGATTAAGAGAGTTGTAATTGCCACTTTAGACCCAAACCCTAAACATCAAGGCAAAGCGATAAATTTACTTGCTGGAAAAGGTATTAAGGTTACGGTTGATGTTGAAAAAGAAAAAGGGCAGGAATTGAACGAAGCTTTTTTTTGTTGGATACAGTATAAACGACCTTACGTTTTACTAAAGATGGCGATGACTCTCGATGGAAAAATTGCGACGAAAAATGGTATTTCTCAATGGATTTCATGCCAGACATCGCGAAGCAAAGTTCAGAGAATACGGCAGTGGGCCGACGCCATTATGGTTGGAGCTGAGACGATTCGAGTAGACAATCCGCAGCTTAAAGTAAGACGGCCCAAAAATTGGCAAAATCAACCGAAACGAATCGTGGTAAGCAAAAGCCAAAATTTTGGAAGTTCAACGTATGTAATTGATGATAAGAATAATTCGGCGGAAATTGTTAGTTTCAACACCGTTGATGAATGGCATAAGTATTTCAAACAATTAGGAAAAGAAAACATTACGTCCCTGCTTGTTGAAGGCGGCGGAGAATTAGCTGGCCAATTGGTGCATTATAATTTAATCGATAAGATTGCAATATTTATTGCACCCAAATTGTTGGGTGGAAAAGACAGCCGCACCGTGATCGGGGGATTTAATCCTGAAAGTTTAATTGGAGCTAAGACTATAAACGATATGAAATTCACTCGCTCTGGAAGTGATTTTTTAATAACAGGATATTTAAACCATGTTTACCGGATGCATTGAGTCTACTGGAAAACTATTATCGCGGTCAAAAATTGCTGATGGCGAGAAAATCGTTATTTCTACACCATGGGGTAATGAAGCCAAACCTGGTCAAAGCATTGCTGTTAACGGTGCTTGTTTGACTGTCGATGCAATTAATCATAACGATAATTCATTTGAGTTTCATACATTATCTGAAACATTAGAGAAAACCAATTTAGATTCGGTGGCTATCGGAGCTGTTGTTAATCTCGAACGTGCACTAAGGGTAGGAGACCGCCTTGATGGCCATTTTGTTACCGGTCATATCGATTATTCCGGTAAAATTTTGGATGTGGCCAAATGTAGCAATGATATAGTAATTGAAATTGAACTGAAAGCCGAATTTGCCGGGCAGATCGTGGCGAAAGGAAGTATTGCTGTTGATGGTATATCATTAACCGTTGTTGATGTTAATAATTCTTCATTTACAGTACACATCATCCCATTCACCTTTAATAATACCAATCTCAAAGAAGCAATAGCTGGTAGTCTGGTCAATCTTGAAATGGACCTTATTGGAAAATATATAGTGCGATCGCAAATTTTGAATGAATCTTAAATCCTATTTGATGCTTTAACACGTTTCGCAAAGCTTGCCGCAAATTCGACTAAATGGGAAATTGTTATTGTATGAACATGTTGATCAAGCGGTAATTGTCTCATTTTGTGAAGTATGTTTTAATTGTCATGAATGCCAAACTCTTATTACAATTATTGGTCAGAGTGATAGAAGGATATGACTATGATTGGAAAAATCACATTCCAAAACCTAACATCTTTGACTAGATAAGCTCGGCGTAAGTCCTTCGGGTGTGCACGGAGCAGTTCTTGATGGAGTTTCGTTTGCATGGAAGTAAGTCGATCCGAGGATCGACGTCTTCTACGCAAATGAAATTCTGCCAGAAATGCCCGCCCTTTGGGTTGTCTGTACAGGCGGATTTGCATCCTTAGAAGATCGGGGAGTACCTCAGTACGCCTCAATCCTCCAAAGATACAACTCCATCCAGTACAGACAATGGACACCCGAAGGACTTATGCCGAGCTTGTCTAGGTGTGTTCTTTAGTTATTGTGAAGAAATGAATCACAAAATTCATATAATTGTCATTGTTTTTTCGACGTTTCTTTGTTGTCTCACGTTTAACAACTGCCGAAAAGCAGAGCAGGCGACGGAAGCTGATGCTCAATTATGGTTAGATGCGGTAAAACAAAATGATTCCAAAACAGCAATTAGGATTGCAAAACGAATTGTTGCAACGCAACAGTCAAGCGAGGCACCGAACTCCAACCCTCAATATCAGCAGATGGCGTTAGACCTTGGTGTGGGAAAAGCTTTCATTACTAGTAATAAGTTTAGTGAATGGGATTTTCGGGTATGGCACGATGCGTTGATAATGAAACGGGTAGGAATTTCAGACGCAAATCAAAAACCGCTTGATTTACCCAATTTATTTAAGCAGGTGGTTGATAAAATAAAAAACTCAGATAATGATTTGGCGGATTTTCCGGTAAACATATGGAATCGGGGACATGGTTATTGCGATCGGCAGGTTTGGACATTATGTGAAATCGCTTATCAACAAGGCTGGGAAACAACAGTGATTTACCTTCGTGATTGTGAAAAATTGATTTCTCCTCATACAATTTGTGAGCTCCGAAGAGGTAATGAAGTTTGGGTTGCGGATCCTTATAGCAAAGTAATACTAAAAGATCATTCAATACTATCTATATCAAATAATCCAGATTTATTAGAAAAAATCTGGCCGAATAATCAAAATTGGCAAAATGCTATAAAGTGTTTTATCGCCTGGATTCCTGCATACCCTCAAGATTATTCACCTAGAAACCAGATTCTTTATAAATATTTGAAAAATCGACTTGGTAATAAAATGCCTCGATTTGCAGTAGATCCCTCGATACGACTGAACTTTTATCGGTCATTAATTGCATCAAAAAATGCTGAATTAATTACCAAATTTCCAGTTTATTTTTGGGACTTTCCGTTTCAAGTCATGAATCACCATATGAAGAATTAGTAACTATGTATTTAGCGTTAGATTATTTTATATTTTATTGAGTTCCAATTTTTACTATAAATTAAAATAAAAAATAGGTCTGACTTCGTTGTTTGTTCTGTGGTAGAGCCAGTTTGTTCTAGGATCATACTGAACGCTATATTTGTACCTATTTATGGAGCTTTTTCTTCCAATAATTAACGCGCATGACTGAATGTTCCATTTCACGAAAACATCTATTAAAATTAATTTCCTTCTTGCCAGTCTTTGGATCCCACATTCCTCCCTTTTTTTGTTCCTTTTTTGCAATTATTAAGCGTGTGTACATTTGTACGCTCCAATACTGCCTTGATGTTCAGACTTGTTTTCTTATCATTCCTCAATAAATAAAATTCATCTTTTTTACGTTTTTTATTTGCATAGCGTATATTCTATAGGCTATCGTTTGGCTATGTCAAATATAAATGTAAAAAAATTAATAAACGAACGTTCACAGTTGCTCGAGGAACTGAAATCACTGACTCAGATCCTTCACGGCAGCTGGGTTGAACGTTATTCGATCTGTTCAAGAAAAAACTGTAAATGTCACAAGGGCGAACGTCATGGTCCGCGACATTATCTGGTAATCAATAATTATGGGCGCCAACGTCAAAAATATATTCCAAATTCACTGGTCGATTCAACCCAGAAAGGAGTACGGCAATACCAGAGGTTAACAGATATTATCGACAGGATCACATGTATTAATCTGGAACTTATAAAGGAAAGAAAATATGGACAAAATGAACCCACTGTCATGTGAACTTGAAGTCCTTTCCGGAGCGCATTCATATACACATGGTTTCCTGCCGCTGGCAGCGGCTTACTGCCGACGTCTCGGGATTGTCGAACTGGTAAATACACTGGTTCCTTCAAAAATGAATGTCAGCCCCGGACTTGTTGTTCAGGCAATGGTGCTGGATACTCTTTCCGGCAGGTCTCCTCTATACCGACTTGAAGAATTTTTAGCTGAAGAGGACATTGAATTATTACTCGGAACGCCTATCGAAGCACATAATTTCAACGATACAAACCTTGGACGCTCTCTGGATGCAGTTTTCAATGCCGGACCGTCAAAGATTTTAACAGAAGTCGGAATTCGTGCAGCAAAAACATTTAGCCTGGAAGCCAAAGCTGTCAGTTACGATACGACTTCCACCAGTGTATGGGGAGATTACCGTATATGCGAGAATGACGAAGAATCTGATGCGCCGAAGATAACTTATGGACACAGCAAGGATAAACGTGGAGACCTCAAGCAATTCATGACAGAGCTGTTATGCGTAGAACGGGGTATTCCCATATTCGGTAGAACGCTTGATGGCAACTCTTCCGACAAAAACTCAAACAACAAAATGCTTTCAAAGATAAGCGGTATCATGGCTAAGCATGGTCTTGGACCTGGAGCATTTGTATATGTAGCTGATTCTGCAATGATAACGGAAAAAAATCTCAAAGAGCTTGGTGATAATCAATTTGTGTCCCGTCTTCCTGCAAACTATGGAATCTGCAACGAAACTATAATCAAGGCCGTTAATGCAGATGAGTGGTTTAAAATAGGAGTGCTGGCAGAAACTCCGGACAGTACAAACAGACCTGCAGCATCTTACAAAGCCAAAGAAGACACTGTTACTCTGCATGGTGAAACATACCGAGCTGTCGTAATGCACTCAGATTCATACGACAAGAAGCGGCAGAAAAAAATTGACCGATCAATTACCGATTCAGAAAAAGAAATAACTGCGAAGCTGAAAAAGCAAGTATGCGTTTATAACTGCGAAGCCGATGCTGTCAAGGCTCAGAAGATAATAAGAGAGATATCCAGTTCGCTTCATAAACTGGAAACTTCTGTTATCTCTTTTCAGGCCAAACTTCCCGGACGACCACCCAAAAACAAGTCGGCCCCAACTGTAACAAAATACAAGCTGGAATGGAATATCTCTCCTAAGATAGAGGCGATTGATAAAGCCAGAACCATTGCCGGTTGCTTTGTTCTTGTTTCAAATGTTCCGGAACAAGGAAAAGATTCACTCGACTCAAAAGAACTTCTAAAAACATACAAA
>JAJFLO010000245.1 GCA_021772675.1 Verrucomicrobiota bacterium
CGCAAAATATTAGACAAAGTGAATAAAGCCACGAATTACGTATAATAAATGTTTTAAATATTTTGTTATCTTATTCTTAGGGAGTACTTTAACTTTTTAAAGTGGTAAACATAGGATAAACGTCAAGCCTTTTTCCTGAAATTTTGGCAAGACAGTCTCCTGCCTCAAAACCGAATGATTTTTGGTTCTTCTCGTATATCTGTAAAATACTGAATTTTTCTTTATAACAATTTGCGATAATAGAAAACTAGTGACATAAGACTCCTAAATTGATTTAGACAGTCAAAAAAAGGAGGAATTATGTCAACCAGTTTACTTTATCATACTCAAAATCTTGGTGGTTTTCTATTCGAAACGTTTAAATTTTTAGGAGGTGCTACGATTGCGGAGGTAAGGCGTTCACCGGCTAAGTTCTGCTGTCCGAATTGTAAGAGTCACTCAGTGACTCCGACGTTAATTGGAACGCGAGATATCCAGGGGTTACCCATTGGTCGGTGTTGTTTTTATTTGCGGGTAAAAATGCACCGTATTCGTTGTCATAGTTGTGGAGCTTTTTTAATGGAGAAATTACTATGATTAGGGTCAAAACCCTTAATATTATGGGGGGATTAGGGGCAAACCCTTTCGTGCCAAGTTAAATCTGAAACTTTGGGAGTATTTATGACATAGATCATTATATACAAAATTAGTTATTGTTGTCCATCAGGTTCAAATCCTG
Organism: Verrucomicrobiota bacterium; assembly: GCA_021772675.1. GTDB lineage: Bacteria > Verrucomicrobiota > Lentisphaeria > JABSQK01 > JAJFLO01 > JAJFLO01. The sequence goes on from JAJFLO010000245.1 coordinate 719, forward strand.
CTCTGCTAATGTATCGCCTACAGAACGAATCTCGGGGTCACCTACGCTATTGAGTTTTTTGCATTGTATCAGTTTAACATTCGTATAGAATATCTTCTCAATTTCTTCTTCCCCCACATTTTTGATAATATTCCTTTTTTAATGTTTTTGTTCAACAAAACAGGAAAGTTTAAACGCTTTTCAGAGTCAACGCTGGTGGTATAAATATCCGTAATCTTTTGATAGAACTTCCGCTCGCTGAGCCGGATCTCACGAACCTCTTCGAGGAGCCTTTCAAAGTAATCCTGGCCGAGAAACGACCCGTTTTCCATGCGCTTCTTGTCCAGAACGTACCCTTTGATCGCAAACTCCCGCAGGACCCGAGTTGCCCACTGCCGGAATTGTGTAGCGCGGATGGAATTGACGCGGTAGCCAACCGAGATAATAGCGTCAAGGTTATAAAAATCCACGTTTCTTGATACCTCGCGATTTCCTTCCTTTTGAACTATCCGGAATTTCCGGGTAGTTGCCACTTACTCCAGTTCATTCTGAGCATAAATATTCTTCAGATGTTCGTTTATAGTCCGGACATTCACATCAAACAATGATGCCATCAGTTTTTGCGACAACCAAATAGTCTCGTCTTCCTGCCGGGCCTTGATACTCTGTTCACCAGCCTGCCCCGTGAAAATCAAAAACTCCACCGTACTATTACGAATCAATCGCTTTTTATTTTCGAAAATATCGGAAAATATCGGGGTCACACTTGCGTTATTGCGTTTATCTTTTTCTTTTTTAGCCGCTGTTTTTTTTTAGCGGATGGCCACACGAGTTTCAAAAAACAAAACTACTCAAAAAATTAAACGCAATAACGCAAGTGACCCCAGAATTCCCATTGAAGTATTATGTATAGTGTTATTGTTTTCAGGTATGTAATCACTGATTACTTGAATGCCCTTGACAGTTGAGAGATTGCCGACTTAATCTTGGGCCTTAAACGTGAAAACCTTGGGGAATTGATCAAGTTCTTGATCTTTTTTGTTCGAAGTCATTTATTTTAGATTGTTCCGCCTGCATGAATATTTAAATATCAATCCTTGACGTATATACAAAATGTAAATATATTAATTTATGAAGTTTGAATGGGATGAATCTAAAAACAACATAAATATTAAGAAACACAATATAAGTTTTAGCAATGCCTTAACCATGTTTAATGGACCAATGATTACCGGGTTAGATCAACGTTTCGATTATGAAGAGGAACGTTGGGTGGGGCTTGGATTATTAAAATCCGGAGGTATCGGAGTCGTTTCATTCACTGAACGAAAAAATGGAATAATACGCATAATTTCAGCAAGGAAGGCAACCAAATATGAAACAGGAAAATACCAAAATTTCATCGGATAATGAAATTGATCTATCAGAAATTCCGGAATTAGATGAAACATTTTTTGAGAATGCGACAATAAGGTTACCTGAGCGTAAGCGAGTCATTAGTTTACGACTTGATCCTGATGTGTTAGATTGGTATAAGAAGAAAGGAAAAGGATATCAGACTCGCATAAATGCTGTACTAAAAGCATATATGCAGGCAAAAAAGAAAGTCACACATGACGATTAATTATGATCTATTTGACATAGGGGACGTTGTTAATTAACTCATTGATAATAATATTCTAATAATTATTTATTGTCCAATATTCGATCTTAAACGTCTATATTTTTTGATAAATTAGGCATCTAAGAAAATTGGTAATAAATTGTGATAATAAATGAGTCGTCCGTCACGCAATTTTCTAAACCAGTGTTCTTAGGGCTCACAAATAAATAACTTAGATAATTTCGCGCTCAGATTTATGTCAGGTTTGGGCGATCTGAATGGCGAAAAGCAGCAGGAATATTGCACTATTTCAATGTTTTTCGTCATTTAGATCGGACCATAGATGACGTGAAGATAAGATGCGAAAAATCCAAGTTATTTATTTGTGAGCCCTTACCATGTAACCCACCGCTGTTATTGACCCTAATTTGCTTGCGAATCGTACCCGTAAAGATGCTGCAGCCTCTGTATCATGCCGAGTTCAATATCGGTGGAAACTCCAGCACCTCTAATTCTAAGTTTTGACAAATGTAACCTAGATAAGCTCGGCGTAAGTCCTTCGGGTGTGCATTGTCTGTACTGGATGGAGTTGTATCTTTGGAGGATTGAAGCGTACCGAGGTACTCCCTCGATCTTCTAAGGATGCAAATCCGCCTGTACAGACAACCCAAAGGGCGGGCATTTCTTGCAGAATTTCATTTGCGTAGAAGACGACGATCCTCGGATCGACTTACTTCCACGCGAACGAAACTCCATCAAAAACTGCTCCGTGCACACCCGAAGGACTTACGCCGAGCTTATCTAGCTGTCTGTCGGACTTAGAAAATCGATGGGAGAAAACCGTCAAATTGAGATCATTTTTGTCCAAATTTGAGGAGAACATTGTGCCCCGTGGGATCAACGATAATTAAGACGAAAACGAGCCAAGAATGCGTTTTTCGTACCTGATTCTTTCTAAGTCCGACAGACTGCCAGCCTTTGTTGTGTCGTCTACATTGCTTGAGTACAGTTTTTAATCTGAGACAGACATAGCCGCGCAGTTAAGGAGATTCCGTAAAACGAAAAATGAATGTTATTGTAGGTAAACTGGATTACTGGTTGTAAAATGAATTGGCGCTCTATTCTGACCCAGTCAAACCATTTTTCTAAACTAAACTGATGTCACAATCGACGACAGTTCGACATTGATTAATATCAAAACATTTAATAAAACGGATCAATTTTTGATTATCTAAGTCCAATATGGAACAACGATCAATTCATATTGTTAATTCAAACTCACAACCCCACATGTACATTGTCTAAATTTCGCCAGCTTATACACCAATGAATTTTCAATTTCTAAGGAAAATACTTTATCGTGTAGATCCACGCACATATCAGACCAGTATACTGTGTATTCTCTTAGTATATGGAGTTCTTTTTTTAAATTTTGAAATTCCGGCTTCTCAGATAGTTGCTATCCTTATAACAACATTTCTTACACAATATGTTCTGACAAAAACGATTAAGCTGCCTTTTTTTGATCCAAAAAGTGCAATGATATCAGGATTATCCTTAAGCATTCTTCTTAGAACCAATTCCATTTTTTTTGCGGTAATTACAGCAGCGGTTACAATTCTCAGTAAATTTTTCTTGCGATGGAACAATAAGCACATTTTTAACCCGACAAATTTCGGATTAGTCATAATGATAATGTTTACGAATCAAGTATGGATATCACCCGGCCAATGGGGAAGCCATGCATTCATCGCGTTTGCCTTGGCATGCATTGGCGGACTCATTGTTAACCGATCTGAACGAAGCGATGTAACTTATGCCTTTGTCGCGTCGTATAGTTTAATATTATTCACGAGATCATTGTGGCTGGGAGATCCAATACAAATTCCTTTACATCAGTTACAGAACGGCGCATTCTTAATTTTTAGTTTCTTCATGATTTCTGACCCTAAAACCACACCATCGTCCAGAACAGGCCGTATCCTTTTTGCATTTATTGTTGCCGCTGTAGCAAGTTATATAATTTTTGGTCTATATCGTCCAAATGGATTATTGATTTCTCTTACTTGCTGTAGCATTTTAGTGCCATTAATTGATCACGTTTTACCAGGGCCAATTTATCAGTGGTCAAAATTAAATTCTAAGGAGCTGTCCACAAATAAAACTCGCACAAAAATCATTTAGACAGGAAAGGAGATTCACTGTTCGTAATATCTCAAATTTGCCACCCACTAAATTGGAAGGAAGTATAACAATGAAAAATAGATCGTTTTTTATTATTTTAGGTTTAATCTTATCAATTCAAACCAGCTTCAGCTTTTGTGGATTCTATGTTGCAAAAGCAGGCGCAAAACTATTTAATAAATCCTCACAGGTCGTCCTTGTGCGTAGCGAGGACAAAACAGTGCTTACCATGGCCAATGACTTTCAGGGTGATCCAGTAGAATTCGCCATTGTCATACCTGTGCCAACATTTCTGGAACGAGGACAAATCCATGTCGGGGACAAGGCCATAATAGAGCATTTGGATGCCTATACCTCACCCAGACTTGTTGAATATTTTGATGACGATCCCTGCCGACCGGTAATGGTACGGGAAATGAGAATGTTTAAAAGTGCTGCACGTGTTGAAGATAGTGCTGCCACTCGTGCAAAAAGCCTCGGTGTCACCATTGAAGCTCAATATACCGTCGGTGAATATGACATTGTCATTCTCTCTGCCGAACAAAGTAATGGATTAGAAATCTGGTTGAACGAAAATGATTATAGAATTCCCCAAGGTGCAGAAAAAGTTCTTCATAGCTACATCAAACAACACATGCACTTTTTTGTTGCCAAAGTGAATTTGGAAGAACAATCCAAACTAGGGTATACCTATCTCAGACCGCTTCAGGTCGCCTATGAATCCAAAAAATTTATGTTGCCGATTCGGTTAGGCACTATTAATGCCAGAGGCACACAAGAACTTTTCATTTATGCCTTAACGCAAAAAGGCCGGGTTGAAACAACCAATTATCAAACCGTAAAACTGCCAACGGGAATGGATATTCCTGTTTATGTCAAAAATGAATTCGGTGATTTTTACAAAGCAATGTTTGCAAACCAGGTAAAAAAAGAGGATATGCGCGCGGTGTTTCTTGAATATGCCTGGAATATGAACTGGTGCGATCCCTGTGCAGCTGATCCACTATCAGAAAAAGAACTAAAAGATTTGGGTGTATTTTGGATAAAGAATGGAACCAGACAAAATTTGCAACCGACACAGCCTAGAGGGAATCAAAGAAATGTCTATGTAACCCGCCTTCATCTCCGCTATGATGCTGAAAGTTTCCCCGAAGATCTTATGTTTCAGGAAACCGGAAATCGCCAGAATTTTCAGGGCCGTTATGTTCTCCGCCATCCTTGGAAGGGCGATATAAATTGCGATCAAGCCGATCAATATTGGGAATCCTTATACCAGCGTCAAGAAAAAGAAGCAAGAACTCTTGCAAATCTTACAGGCTGGAACATTAACGAAATCAGAAGAAAAATGGACTTAAAGAAAAGACAAAAACAAAAACCCTGGTGGAATCAGATTTGGCAGGATTAACCATCTGTAACCGTTATCAGATGTCAGGTTTCAGGTTTCAGGTTTCAGGTTTCAGGTTTCAGGTTTCAGGTTTCAGTGTTCAGTGTTCAGGGTTCAGGGTTAAAAGCAAAATGAAACACTTCATATTAGGTTAGAGGCTATTTCGTTCCGCTTATTATTGTTGCAACGATTCTGCTATACAGCCGAATATAATTTATAGCTGACACCAGAAACCCGGCCCCCGTCGGCTACAATAATCTTTTACTATTGAGCCACTTGCAAAAGTATCTTTGACCGCACCTCATTCTATTTTGGATGCACAGGTGATTTTGAGTTGTTGTGTGCGATGCATGAGCATCGTACCCACTCCTCAAAATTGACTGTGGACCAAAAGAGATTGATGCCCAATGGGTTGCGACGGATAATTGACACCTTTATCGAGAAAGTAGTTAGTACAGACCTCAAGGTATGCACATAACAGATTTCTCGATAATTCTGTCGATCATCCGTTCGCAATGCGGTTCAAATGGACTTTACCTTGTCTTATCTCGAACGTATATTCTTTGACATTAAAAATCATAGTTCATCATTCATAAATAATAATTCTAACTTGGGGCTGTAGCTCAGTTGGCTAGAGTGGTTGGTTCGCAATCAACAGGTCAGGGGTTCGAATCCCCTCAGCTCCACCAAATTCAAAAAAATATTTATCTATTTGAAAATCCAATACCCTTTTCCGGGAAGTAATTTTCCTATCTCGAAAGACTGAAGAGACAGATCATGAACCGTCAAGAATTGTTGTTGTGCTGCGTCCCAGGTCCAGATGACAGATTTTGGGTCGGAAAGATCCGATGTATTTACAGGTTTATGTCCATTGACTCCCACCAGATTCCAACCGGCATGCAATGTCGGTATGATTCCATTATTTAAAACTGCACCTTCAGGTTTTATGCTAAATGCACCGGAAGAGTAAACCCAGTAACCCGATCCCGCATCCAGGTCATCAGCAACTATAAACTTTTTACCATCCCATAACCAAAAAGGAGGATGCAATTGGCTGTTTAATATATTCAGCGTCGCAGCATCCGGGCTAACAGGAATTGAAATCAGATTCCAGCCGGGTTCAAAGAACCATTGGTTTTCATAAATGACAATAATTTCTGTGTTATGATTAAGAGTCCTGTTTAATGTCTGATCATTTATAAGTTCACTGTCATTTAACACCCAACTTACAAAGCCATTGTTCAGGTTCCCCGCAGTAGATGGAGCATTTAATGTCATATCCACATTTCCATCAAGAAAAGCGGCGTAGTTAGTACTTCCTGATAAAAGCACCGAATTACCGGTTATGTTAATCCCGCCAAACGGTATTGAGTTTACCGTTAATAAAAAACCGGTTTCAGGTTGTTTAAGACCAATATCCGTATCATTGTTTTCTTCTCCCGGAGCAAGTGACAATAGTTCCGTTGACTTTGTCATTGGATCAATATCATTATCAATCTGATCATTGCTCCCTTGATCGCTGACTGATATCAAAAATGGTTCAGGCACTCTAATAAAATAATCACCTGCACTTAAGTGATTAAAGCTGAAAAGTCCACTCTCTTTCGTTATCGTCGATTTAGTAAGAAAGTCATCTCCGCCTCCGACGACAGCATTTATTCCCGGCTGGAACAGTTGGACCGCAACACCATTGACACCCGGTTCACCTGAATCCTGCAAGCCATTTTCATTAATGTCCAACCATGCGAAATCCCCTAAGGACGCAAAAGCCACAGCATTCAGTTTATTGATCCAAACCGCACCACGATCTAACCCGCCGTCATCGTCACCGGGAGCTCCGATAGCAAGTTTCGGTGAACCGTTGCCATCGAGATCTTCAATATGGCTAAGCGCTGCTCCAAAATTATCGCCATTGTCAAGATCACCGGAAAAATCTCCGCCAGTGCCGCTTATTTTCTGAAACACTTCTACCGTGCCTGAAGTATCCAATGACAAAATCCAAACAGCACCTCTATCAGCATTATTACCACTACCCCCGTTATCGTCACCTAGAGCTCCGACTGCCAGATCAACGTATCCATTACCATCCAAATCTGGTAAAGAAGTCAAAGAACTGCCGAAATAATCCATTGCCTGCAAACCCTTTAGAAAAACAGTGGTAGACGCACTGATTTTTTTATGACTTTTAACTGTTGAATCACTACTCAAAAAAAGTAAATATACAGCGCCTTGATCAATACCTCTGTCATCATCCTTCCAGGAGCCAACCGCGATATCAACAATACCGTCTCCGTTAAGATCACCAATCGACGTCAGGGACTGACCAAACTCATCCTGACCATCCAATTCTCCATCAAAGCCCGCCCCGTCGTTACTGATCTTCGAATGGCCATTCACTGTTCCATCGGCATTCAGATATAAAACCAAAACGGCTCCAAAATCATCAGCTGTTTCCCCCGTACTGTTCCCATCGTCACCAATAGCTCCTACCGCTATATCAATCACTCCGTCATTGTTAAGATCACCGAGATTGGCAATCGAAGTCCCGAATTTGTCATTTGAATCAAGATTTCCCGTAAAACCACCGTCAACACTTGTGATTTTCTGGGACTGCTTTACCGTCCCGTCTTCATTCATGAATAGAATCCAGACCGCTCCTGCAGCAGCACCTCCTGGATATCCACTTGCACCCACTGCAATATCGGAGACATAATCACCGTCTAAATCGCCAAGCGAAATAATTGATGAGCCAAACAAATCTCCGTTACTTAAAACGCTACCCAATCCACCCTCAGTATTATTAATTTTTTGATGTGATTGAACACCGCCATTTTCATCCAGAAATAAGATATATACTGCCCCCTGATTGACTCCACCTCCTGATCCGTCATCGCCGATAGCCCCGACCGCTATATCAACATTTCCGTCACGATTAAGATCTCCTATGGATGTGACTGCACTGCCGAATAAATCCCCATTGTTAACATTTTCCATTAGCGAGTCTTCTAAATCGCTTATTTTCGGCAACAATTCGTTTACTAACCCAAATGGATTCAGTTCATAAGCGCCCATATCCCATTCCGGCCCTAACGGTCGCAAAAATCCAATAATATCGGTAACAGCCACATCATCCATCGCTCCACTATCCAGCGATGGGCTACCGCGTTGTAACCGCAGGCCGTCGTCTATTGTTCCGAAAAGTTGATCACTGCCAGCCGGGTTTGAAGAATCAATAAAAAGAGGGTCCGCGTCAATATTACCCCCGTCATCAATACCTATAGAATTGTCCCAGCTTGCCCCGGTGCCGTTAGAATTTTTGATATTGCTACTTGAAATCCGAGGTAGTTTACCTGCATCTATGGAGCTTATCTCACCGCCGCCGGAACTCGGGTTATTACCCCAGATAATACAGTTTTTTATAAATGCCTGATTCAAGGATGAAAAATCGGTAAATATTCCTCCACCTCCACCACTGTCTGTATTTAACGCAAACGTACAATTGGTTATAACAGTATTCGTTTCAACATGGGTCACTGCCCCTCCTTTCAATGCAGAGTTCTCAATAAACAGACAGTTAACGATTTTTGCAGCAGATTGAAAGGTTAATATCCCACCGCCTCTACCGGCAGAATTTTTCAAAAATACACAATTTTCGACGGTTGGATTCTCTCTAAAAATATGGATTCCTCCACCATCCTCCGTGGCACGATTTTCACTGAATGTACAATTTGAAATTACAGGTGTGGAATTTGCGGAAATGACCTCTATCGCCCCACCAAAGTTAGACAGGTTTTTCTTAAATATACAGTTTTTAATTATCGGTGAACTGCTCGATATGCGGATGCCGCCACCGCCAAACGTTCCGCTTGCATTTCCAGACATGATGGTAAAACCGTCTATCATTGCCGTTGAATCGTTGTTAACACTTGTAACGACATGGGCTGTATTGTCATTATAATTGATAAAATTGGCTCCATCATCACCAAGCAAATCACCACTTAGAATGGTTTCATTACCAATCCAGTCACGCTGAGACCTTTTAGTTTCGGTTCCATTAAATCCTCCAAAGAGAGCAACACCGTTACTCAGATTGAATGTAGACTCCCTTGTACTGCCGGGCTTGTACGCGACATTCCCGTGCGCCACCCAAATTTCATCTCCAGTGCCTGCTGAGTTTAAGGCCACTTGCAAATTGGTAAACGCATCTGCCCAATTCGTTCCATTATTATTCCCACTGGCATCTGCGTCAACGAATATAGTAACACCGCTATCTGGTGTTGTATGCAAAAATCCTTCTCCTACTGTGTAGGTAGAGTTAGCTGTCAAGCCAGCGATCGTTTGGCCAATTGTACCGATTATTGTAGTTGAATTGTCAGAACTGGAAAATTTTTGTCCTGAGTTGGAGAATACAGTACGAGGGATATCTAATAACTGAGCTAAAGCTACGGAAGTAAAAACTGAAGATATTATTATTAATCCATAAATTAATTTATTTAATCGTTGATACATAATATTAATTTCACATCAAAAAATCCCAATAAATTAGCTACAGAGAAAACATCCAATCACGACTTATAATACAATACCATAAAATTACTGATAGCTTTCCCGTAATTTACAGAGAATAAATCTCTTATTTTTCTGATAGTTTCGTAATGAAGTGACATTTCCTATCATATCCACCAAGACAACTCCCGATTACTCACTACTTCCAAGCCAAAACACGAATTTGAATATTCAAGTGTAATGAATTTACAATTCCAGTATTATCCATTACCCTTGCGGCCCAGCCTCCCCACTTGATATAAATGTCAGAATCATCCCAGTTATGCGAGACTCCGTAATTATTATTATCAATGGGTATTGATGGAGAAGCGATTGCATATGTAGGCGTATCGCCATGTGGAATCGCACCACCTCCAAAGTTACCTCGCACATATATTTCAACACGTAAAGGCACTACCCCTAACCCATGGGCAACGGTTAAAAGTGTATTTTCACTTAGTTCGGATGAAAAACCGCTATCGAAATCAGGGCCTCCAGCATTCATTAAACCTGCACCATTTCCGATAAAGGACGTAGCTTTAACAGCTCCGGATACTTCTAATTTCTCGGTTGGATTTGTTGTTCCGATACCGACTTTTGCACCAAATATATGTTGTGTTCCATCCTCTGTTGAAAGGAGCAGAGAACGTTCTCCTTCTGCTCCATTCAAATCCACCGCGGAAAAGTGAATTGAATCAGAAGGAAAAGTCGTCGGGGCTACCGAACTCTTTATAATAAAACTACTTTGTTCTTCTAACCCCGCTTCTGGTTCTGATCCCAACATCATATTTCCACGTTGATCTAATATGAGTGTATCAGTTAAAGGAGCGCCGGTACTTGTGCTGCTTCTGGAAAAATCTAAGGCACCATGACTACTATTATTTGTTACAATCGCCCACCGCCGAGTAAGTATTCCTGGGCTATCTCTGTTGATCAAGGTTATTACAGCATCATCGCTAGTGTCAGTCGCTTGAACTTGAAAAATTCCATTAGTTGTGTCAGTCATACCAGCAACATGGAGTTTGGCGTCAGGTCCTGTTGTTCCAACGCCAATATTTCCATTTGAATCAATAACTACCCTTTGTGCACTATTCGTTACGAGACTTAATTCGTCAGTATTAGAACTATACATACCTGTGTTTGTATCCCCAGTAAAGGTATAAGTTGGATAATCTACAGTACCAGCCAACTGACTTATATTAAACGCACCCGGGCTAATATAAGATGAGAAAAAGTCCCTAAGAAACGAATATCTTTGGATGCCACCCATGCTAAGAACAAGATAATCATCAGCATTTTCAAAGAATCCAGTATCCCCATCACCAAAGGAAAGTGTAGGATTAGCAAAGTGGCTACTTCCTGATTGATTTAAATGGAGAAAAGATTCGGGCGCCGTAGTCCCAATTCCAACATTTCCATTCGAGTTGATTCTCATTTTTTCACCATTACCATCCGATGAAAAAATGAGTGCATTTTCACTCGCGACATCAACTGACCAAGTTCCGATGGAAGGGCGTGTTAAATTTAAATGATCTCCAGAACCCTTCGATACTTCTAAGGCAGCATCCGGACTCGTGGTACCGATTCCGACTTTGTCCATTGATGTTGATAATCGAACAACAGCACCATCATCTGCCCATCCTCCGCCTGCTGTAACACCGGTATTATTCGCAGTCGCCTGAATAGTTCCATCGGGGAATTTTATACCCCCAGACTTGGACTCAATGATACCTTGCACCGATAATTTTTCGGTTGGATTTGTGGTACCAATGCCGACATTTCCATTTCCAGAAAATGTCACTTTGGGAGTCTCAACATGAATATTACTGACCGTGTCACCATAAATTAAATGAAGTGAATTCCCTCTCGCTGGACCATCCGGACTTATACTCCATACATTATAATTAGTCGTATTAGGTCCTGTAATGAACACCAATCCATATGTAGGCCAGGAAGTTTCATTATAGGTACTCGCGAGAACCATAGCGTCTAGCCCCCCATTTCCTGAATTGTGCATAATTCCTAAACGGTCATTTGACAATACGCCATTACTTCCATCAAACATGTTGCTACCAATTTGAAATTCACAAATTGGAGAAGTTGTCCCAATTCCAACCTTTCCATCTGCTTTAAATGTGATGATTTCGTTTTCGAATGTTGCCCCATGACCCGTTCTATTCTGGATACGTAGATCGTCGCCAGTGGCGTCGTATTCGATACTAATACCTTCACCTGACTGTAGTGCCGCCAAATGTATATTCGGTTTACCGTCATCTTCGAATAACCGATCATTATCGTTGATTAGCTCGCTCAATATATCGACTTGACTGGATTTTTCTGTGATTAAGAGATGCTGCATAGCTCCGGTACCTGTACCGCCATTCAGAAGTATTCTTTCGACTGGTGTATTTCCGGGTACCGGATCACGGAGGTCAAATATTCCGGGAGTGAGATTGTCATCGTTTGGCCAAAGCTCAATCTTATTACGAACCCTTAGAATACCCTTATTTTGCTCAGCTTCAGGTAGATCCGTATGAGTTAAACTTATCGTTGGAATCTTATCTTCGGCATCGAACTCCATAAATTTGTCACCCAAAGAGATCGTTAGCGGTGAATTTGGAGAAAATGTACCTATACCAATATTGCCATTAGCCTTAAAAGATATAACATCAGCGTCAGTAGTATCGCCAAAATTCGAAGTGTTTTGAATCCGAATAGCGTCATCTGTCTCATTATATTCAATAGTCATACCCTGGCCAGAGTTTGTTATAAATTGAATTTCGGGTCGTGTTTCTAGAAGCGCAATTTTTCCTCGGACATCAAGTTTTTCTAGTGGTACGTTGGTACCGACGCCTAGACTCCCAAAGAATGGTCCATCAAATCCGTCTGCTTTCACTGTACCGTTAACATCCAGTTCGTCAGTCGGATTTGCAGTTCCAATACCGATGTTACCCCCGGTATAACTTATACCTCCGGAAGTTGAATTCCAAAAGGTGTCAGATGACGTACTCACGGGTACGCCATTAATCGTGAATCCGTGAGCCTCCACGTTTCCGCTTACGTCCAGTTTGCTTTCAGGATTAGCTGTACCGATACCTACATTTCCCCCACTGAAGTGGCTGGAACCCTGACTGGAAATTTTAACCGTTGCCACAGACGCGGTACCCTGTCCGTCTAACCATTCCATAAGAGATAACTGGCCATTGCCACTGTTATCACTTGCTAAAGATGCCAAGTACGCACCATCACTATTCTTAACGTTTATTAATTCCTGATTTGAACCTGATACAGTGCTTACTAGCTCCAATTTTCCTGGGTTAGTTGCGAATGACCCTGATCCAATGCGAAGGTCGCCGCTCACATCAAGATTAAACATTGGATTTGTCGTCCCAATACCAATATTACCATTACTTATTACATTGACAGCTATGTCTGATGTACCTGGTTTCACCAAACCTTCCGCAAATTGAGATTTTAGAGAAAATATAACCGACGAAATACTGGTTCGTGGAACAAGCTCAGCACCGCCGTTGACCGCTACACCTACCCAAAGTTGGGATGCACCCAGAACGGCATCTGGTATTCCATTCGTAGGATTTAATGTTCCCGGAACTGTCCCGTCACCAATTTGGATCGAGTAGACACCTCTGGTCAGAGTAATCCCGTTATGCTCTTCATCAAACAATACGCTGCCATCTGTAGCGCTATCATAAAATCGAATACGTAAGTTAACAGGTCCGGTTAGTGGACTTTCATTGACGTCAAGAATGACTCCCTGAAAAGAGACGGTTCGAGGAACATCAGCATATGTAAATAGTGAACATATAATTATAATAAAAGGAACAATTGAAAATTTAGTCCATTTTAATAATATCATTTAAGACTCCATTGGTTAAAGATTCGGATGAACTTAACCGGCTTCGCCGGAGCTTTTTCATCGTAACGATTGCCAAAATCAGTCCTGATCAAATGCAGAACTGTACTCCGAACGCCTTATGTTATAAATTTAATTGCAGCTCGTTCGTAGTCCCGCTTTTAAGCGGAAATCTGAACGACGCTTTAGCGAGGACATCTTACCGTAGGATCGCTGAAGCTCTCCTGAAACTTCCGCCTGAAGACGGAACTACAAACGAGACATGCTCCTTATTCGAGATATCATGTAAATTTATTAAAATCTGAAATTGCAACAACTTAGAAAACACTACCTATACTATAAATTTAACCGGCTTTGCCGGGGTTTTCGTCTCACATCAATTGTAACTTAAAATACAAGTGCTTATACAATCAAATCAACGAAAAACTCGGACGGGGTAAGGTTCGTAGTCCCGTCTTTAGACGGAAGCCTCAGATGAG
>JAJFLO010000246.1 GCA_021772675.1 Verrucomicrobiota bacterium
TGGTTTTCGTTTTCTTGAAGAATAAAATAAGCAAACTGAAGTTTGAACTCCAAAATAACGGCAGCCATGGCAAATTATACGAATTATTAACGCAAAATTCAGGAATATTGTGCCTAAAAATTATTCACCCATAATTGCTACCACAGGTGCACTAACAGTGCAATGAGGACAGTCAATCGAGTAACGCTTGAAAATCCTGCCTGATCCAATGGTGCAATAGATTTCTTGTAAAAAATGCGGGTTAGCATGTTGGCCTTTCCAGTGCGCGCATCGTCTAAGAGTAAACGGTCTGGTATATCGCAGCCGCAAGTAAAAGAACAAAGATTTAGGCACATCCGTCGTCGCTCTTCGCAGCCATGACGAGACAAGGTGAATCACGCGATTTTTCACGACTAACAATCTGTCGGACATTGGAGAAATCTACTTCGAAAATCGCATTCTTGGCCTATTTTTGTTCAAATTATCGTCGAATATTGCAATATATTCCTCAAATTTGGACAAAAATATTCTCAATTTGACGATTCCCTCGCGACGATTTCCAAAGTCCGACAGACTGCTAGAACGAAGACAAAAACCGTATCCACGGTTTCGCTCCGCGTAACCACAGTAATTATGGGTGAACATTTTTCAGGCATTAAATTTGATAAAGTCACATAACAATTCGTATAATTCCGAGCCTCCTGGATAAAGCAATCTATATGTCGGAGCGCTTGTTGGAGTTCACTGCTTTAGCTGTGGCTTTTCGTTTAGCTATGCACAACTGAAGTTGTGAACTCCAACAGACTAGCAATTATGGGTGAATGAAATATTTTGGAGGGTCGCTGTCCTCAGTGACCGAGTATACGCCAGACAAACGGTCGCTGAGGACAGCGACCCTCCAAAAGCATGCCTCCCAATCAGGGGCTGTACGAAATCTTAATAATTTTTCCAGAAAATTAATGCTCAGAAAACATTCACCCATAATTGTTGCCAACAGACGTATTGCCATGTTAGAGCTCTTCTCAGAGTTCACCCATAATTGCTGGTGGTAACCATGGAAACAAATTCGTGCAGATTCGTGTGATTCAGCTTGTCTCGTCATAGCTGCAAAGAGCGACGACGGATGGGCAGCTTTTTAAACTTAATCGGCTCTCCCGTTTTTTTTTCCTGCAAAAGTATAGGTTTCAGGTGTCAGTGTCACAGATTAAAAACATGCTGAATCACTTCGCTCATGCCAGTGCCCACCCCCTCCGTTGTTTTCACTCCATTCACTTGCCACGGCGTCCCTTGTGCCTCGCTCTCTCCTCTCGATCAACGTCGTCAGCTCATAGATAAAGCCGGTTATGAACCGCCATCTGACTGCGGGACGAACACCAGGCGGAAGCCAAAGGGGTCGTAGCGGCCGTCAGGGCGGTCGGCGCTGCGATACGCAGAACGGCAGTCCTGCGCACCGTAGTGCCAGCCGCCACCGCGCAACACCCGGTACGAACCAGTTTTCGGTCCACTGGGATTTTCAACGATCCCTTTTCTTTTGCATGTTTCATAGTAATTTTCATCATACCAATCCTGACACCATTCCCAGACATTTCCATGCATGTCAAAAATCCCCCAGGCATTTGGGAGATAACTGCCAACCGGAGTGGTTTTTCCAACAAATTTACCCTTTGGATTATTCTTGTACGGATACTTCCCATCATAATTTGCCTGCTTGCTGGTCAGATTTTTACCGGTACTAAATGGTGTTTTAGTACCGGCGCGGCAGGCATATTCCCATTGGGCTTCGGTCGGCAACCGATATGTAGCATTCATCTTATTGTTTAACCATTGGCAATACTCGGTAGCATCGTTCCAACTTACGTGAATAACTGGGTGCTGTTTATCTTTCTGTATGTTACCTTTTACATCACAGCGCCAATTTACAGCTGATTTTAATTGCCAGTTTTTACCAGTCCAAACACGGCTGCCTCCACCTTTTTCTGCATCTGTTTGGTAGTCCGTTTCCTCTATAAACTTTTCAAATTGCTTTAATGTAACAGTGTGTTTTGCTAAGTAAAAATCATTAACTTTAACACGATGCTCAACTTCGCATTCTTCATTTCGCCCCTCTTCAGTGTCCGGACTACCCATCAAGAATGTACCGCCTTTGATATAAATATATTCGGCTTTTTCACGATAAAATTGCAATGCCATATCTATTCCAGAAAAATCTACTTCCATGAGAAAACACATATCTTGAATCGCTTCCTTCGCAATAAAAAATTCTAAAATGGATTTATGGGCAAACTTCCAGTTTTGCAATGCATCGCGTGTGAGTAATGACTGCCCTGTTATTTCGTAGTTCTTTAACTCGATATTATTATTATGGCAAATTTCCAGCGCTTCCTCTTTAGTAAGCAGGTTATTTTCTTTACGTTTACTGTAAATTTCCAGGGCCACATGACGAGAGTAATCATACAAAGATCTCCTAAATTTATCCTGATCTTTGAATTTATGTTTTCGTTTAATAACTTCGCGATCAATCCATTTATCGATCAAGGTGTTGTAGATATCATAGGTATGTTTAAACTCTCGATTGCTATCATCGACGAGATAATCAATGTAACTTAGCAGCATGGGGCGCACCATTAATTTTGGTGAATTTTCAACAACAGACGCAGCGACCAGTTTTTTCTTATAGTTCCAAATTTTCAGAATACCATATTTTTTATTCAGATAATGGTTTATTTGACTCTTATCAAAAGGTGAAAGATAGAGTTTAACCAGTTCATGAAACCCTTCACGCCCAAATCGCGGAATTTTCAGAATATAAGGCTGATCTTCCTGGCTGGGAAAGTATTGAGTGCGGCTGGTTATTATTACTTCGCGAAAGTCCTTTACATGCTCAACAATCACATCCAGAACCTTATGGAAACGTTCATCACTCGTTAATTCATCTGGTATTTCTGGCGGTAGCAGGGCCTTATACTCATCAAATGCATCCAGCAGCAGGATGGTATTGCAAGCATCATCATGTTTAATGTCTTTTATCCGTGTGAGAATTTCGTTATCGGCAAAGGGGAGAAGCTTCATTTTATACTTCTGGTGAAGATTGAAAAGCGAGTGATACTGTAAATACAGATTTATCATAAATGTGGTTTTGCCCATGCCGGAATCCGCGAGTACCAAATAAAACTTGTTGCTTTCTTTTTTTTCGTTGAATGCCGTCTTTATAAAAAATGGGATGATTTCTTTTTTTACGATAAATTTGGTTCCCTCACCCGGTTCCTCCTCATAATTCGGACTTATATTTTGTGATTGAGTGGGGATATATAAATCACGTTTTTGTTTTACATCCTTGTAGTCGTAACGAAAATGCACTAACTCTTTAGCCGTCCTGCTGTCCTTAAACCGTTCCTGCATTTTTTTGATACAAACAGTCACCAGCCCAACAACCATTGTTGCAACAACAGCCGTTACTGCCTTACTTGTATCCGCATCGAATCCAATCGCCTGAATAAAGTCTGCGAGCAGTTTGTCAAACAACGTTGTAATTAATTCAATAAATTTGTCCATGAATATATCTTAACTCTGTAAAATAACGATTTCACATTTTCTAAATGATTTTGTCGATCAAGTGAGCCATTGAAATAATAAAAGAAGTACAGAGCGTTCGAAACAAAAATCCATTTGCCCTACTAACACTGTACGTACTTATTCCTACTATTTGTCGCTATTTTACAGCGAGCGGGACAGCAATCGGTTCAGTGGCAGTCATCCGACTTTACCTATGAGCTGCGGGACGAACACCAGGCGGAAGCCAATAGTGTTGTTGCGGTTGTCAGGGTGGTTGTCGTTGCGATTAGCAGAACGGCAGTTCTGCGCATTGTTGTTCCAGCTGCCACCGCGCAACACCCGGTTCGAACCCATGATTGCTGCCCTTATCAGTGTCTGTCCAGAAATGCGAATTCGAGGTTAATTCTTTCACGTCACAGAGTGACGCAGCTACATATTCAGCAGCAATTATCGGTGAATAATATTTACGCATTAGATTCGACAAATTTGCATTAATAATTCGTATAGTATGTCATGAATGCCGTTATTTTGGAGTTCAAACTTTAGTTTGTTTATTTAAGTGTTTCAAAAAAGCAAAAACCAGGCTAAAGCCTGAACTCCAAAATAGCGGCAATTTAACCTTAAATAAATTCATTACGCTTTTAAGTGAATTTTACCCATAATTACCGGTGCATTCCGCCAGTTCTGGACAGACACTGATTATTTACATTCGACACCTGCGATAATGCATTTTCGAAATTTCCGTGTATCTGCATATTCGGTAAAAGCAATTGCAGGCAAAATATGATTTTGATACTCTTTCTGCGTCCACGTTCCTGATTTCAATTTAGCTTCATACGAGTGGTATTTTTTTATAAACCGAATTCGACTGCGATGCGCCAGGCGCACCTGTTCTGGATAGATTAAATACCCCAGAAAAGGTAATCCATGTGAATGTTTGTTTAAACAAAAGGGTTTCAGGACTAATTTCAACCCACATTCGGCAAATTGTTGCAATTTTAATCCCGCATTTATAAGAATATCTTTACTGTCGTGCCACAACACCAGATCATCCATATAACGCACATAAGCCTTTATCTGCAAAACTTCTTTTATATAGTGGTCAAGCTGCGCCAAATAATGATTTGCAAGGTATTGGCTCGTTAAATTGCCGATTGGGACACCTTTATCCTGTTCGGCTGAATAACTGTCAATTATTCTTCCAAGTATATTTAATAACCGATCGTCCTTAAAAAGTCTCTGAAGCTGTTTTTTTAATATCGTATGATCCAAACTATCAAAATACTTGCGGAAATCTAATTTCAGAAACCATTTGTTACGCTTATAAAAGAATTTCGCCCGTTCAAGTGCAGCGTAGGTTCCTTTGCCAATGCGGCTTGCATAACTGTCGAATACTTGACACTTTTCAAAAAACGGATGACATATATTCATGAGTGCATGATGTAACACGCGTTGACCAAATGGTGCTGCACATATGAGTCGTTTTTTCGGATCGTATATGGTAAAGTAATGATAGTTGCCGGCCGTTACATTCCCTGACAAGATATGATGGTGCAATTCCTTTAAATTTGGTTGCAGTTGTTTTTCATAGTTCAGCACATCTATTTTGTCTGCTTTTCCTTTCTTTGCTTTGTAAAACGCCAAATAAAGGTTCTCAAAATCGGCAATTTTTTCAATCAGATGTCCCTGTCGTTTCATCGTCGTCTCTACTTATGAAGTATTTAGCATACCGTTCAATTTTCTTATCGCCTATACCTTTTATTGTAAGCATGTTTTTGGGGGTAATCACATCCAATTCCGCTAAATTTGCCAATTCTTCGTCAGTAAAGACTGCGTATGCAGGCACTCCATCATGCGCCGCAACCTTTTTGCGAATGACTCGTAATTTAGAGAATTTTTGAAAATCAGCCTCATCCAGAACCTGCCTGTAATCCACTTTTGCTTTCTTGTAGCTTGTTTGAGATGATGACGTATCGCCATAACGAATACTAAAACACCAATGAGCACCATCTTTATTACTGACCAGCTGTTGCTGGACATCCAAAACTTTATTCGCTCTCAAAAACCGATTCAATTCAGCGAGCACTTTCTCATTTTCATGTATTGGTATTGTAAATAATTTAAACTGCATTGTTTTCCTTTGAAAGTTAAAGTTTTTTAGGTGTCAAAAACCCGTGCTAATGATCTTCAATCTTCTGAAACCTGACACCAAGTTTTGTTTTATATTAACCAAGACCGAGAATCGCAGGCCTTGAAAGTCGCTCCTTTGAAACTTGAATTGGTTTTCGTACAACGGTCGCTGAGGACAGCGACCCTCCAGAGCGTTGATCGCGAACAATGCTTTTTGGAGGGGCACAGTCCTCTGTGACCGCTTATGCAATTGTAAATCAAAGTTTCGTTTTATATTAACCAAGACCGAGAATCGCAGGCCTTGAAAGTCGCTCCTTTGAAACTTAAGTTTTTTGGGGTTTTAGTGTTTCGCCTGAATAATTCATCAGTATTCTGCTGCGAGCCCTAATCTCTGCTCAAATAAGCCAGCAATTAAGGGTGAAACGCAGTTAAGTATAAAGTCAATTTATTTGGGACTGAACTGCCGTTACTTTGGAGTTCAGGCTTCAGCCTGGTTTTTGTTTTTTTGAAGAATTAAATAAGTAAACTTCAGTTTGCAAATTACGTGACTCGAAAAACAAACTCAAGTTTGAACTCCAAAATAACGGTATTTATCCACCCTCTGATTCTAATATAACGCAGCTCATCGAGCTTCTACAATCAGGTTAGATGTCAGTTTTTCCCTGAAACCCGAAACCAGACACCTGAAACCACGTTTGCTATTATATTACAGAGGCCGAAAGACAGGCCCGGTGGTTGCTCCTCTAAAATATCACATTTAGTTACAAAAGCCTTGTCCGCATTCCCAGGCATTGTCCCCCCCTCCGTTGTTCTCACTCCTCTCACTTGGCACGGCGTCCCTTGTGCCTCGCTCACGTTGCTTAAACAACGTCTTCAGCCCATAGATAAAGCCGGTTATGAACTGCCACCTGCCTGCGGGACGAACACCAGGCGGAAGCCAAGAGTGCTGTAGCGGCTGTCAGGGAGGTTGCCGCGGCGAAGAGCAGAACGGCAGTTCTGCGCAAAGTTGTGCCAGCTGCCACCGCGCAACACCCGGGACGAACCGGTTCCCGGTCCTGAGGGATTTTTAACAGTCCCTTTTCTTTTGCATGCTTTATAATACTTATCGTCATACCAATCCTGACACCATTCCCAGACGTTACCGCTCATATCGTACAGTCCCAATTCATTCGGTTTTTTAACGGCAACTGGATGAGTTTCTCCGTTTGCATTTTCATCATACCAGCCCACCTCATCCAATGTGTTACTACCGCTATAATTAAACCCCTCGCTTTTCGTCCCACCGCAAGCGGCATACTCCCACTGCGCTTCAGAAGGAAGAGTGACCCGATATTTTCCATTTGTCAGCGTTGTCATCTGTTCGCAAAACATCATCGCATCATTCCAACTTACATTTTCTACCGGTCGATCCGCCGCATCCGCATGTTTCTTCCCTTTGAATTCGGAAGGGTTCACGCCCATGATAGATTCATATTGTGCCTGGGTTACCGGCACCGCGCTCATCTTAAAACTCTCCAGCTTTACAGTGTGAACCGGGTTCTCACTGTCAGCCCCATCCTTACTCCCCATTTGAAATTCCCCGGCAGGAACATCAACAAGCCGCAATCCCGGAATGACTTTTGTCAAGTCCGGGGACAGCTGAACATGTGATTCTCCAGGAAGTAACAGCGATTTTTTCCGTACTTCACTTGTTTCGAGCTCCTCTTTACTGTCAAATTTCTTTTCATCATACGTTTCATACATCTCTTCGCGATACTTTTTATCTGATAGCCATCTACATCCCGGAATGGAATTTAACACATTGAATAAATGTTCGTCTTTATCCAGAATCTCTACCAGGTTTTTCATGGTGGGAGAGTTTTCAACATTCAAATTTGATTTCAATTGGTTGATTTTATTCATGTGGTCATCCACACTTCGGGTACCCTCCAGGGCACCAGCCAACTTCAGGCCAAAGGTTGAAACGTCTTTGTCACTGGTTGCCCAATCAAGACTAATAAGGAATTGTTTATATTCGTGTTTATCTTTAGACACTCTATCGGAGATGGTTTCATTAATTAATCCAGCCAATAAATCGTAGGTTTTTCCCTTACTCTTTTCACTTTTTGCGATTCGCCATTTAACGATAAGTCCGTTAATTTTCCTGACAATTTCCCGGGGACTGCGCTTACCTACCTCGGCAATGAGTTCCAGCAAGTCTTTTTTGTCAACCCCCTCAACAAGAAACTCGTCGATGACACCTGCGTCTGTCAGCAAATGATGTATGTAGCCCTGCATCTGTCCCGGTTGGCGTTCAGGTACATTGTGGCGGACTTGTACTATTTTCCCAAGGTAGTCATTAAAGTAGTCGAGATATCTATCCATACGGCGATTAAATTCATGATCATCCGGGGATGCAGCACGAGCAGCCGCCATGGGGTATTGCGCTGCATATTTGTTGCGGATGAATTCCTCGACAATCTGGGGATAGATACCCAGAACAAATGCAAACCGGGGTTGATGGAGGACAAGTTTCACACTTTCGAGCAGTCGCACCGCCTGCTCGGGGAAGCAGCGGTCAAGGTCATCAATGAAGACGACAATCTGCGGCTTTTTAATCATCTTTTCATGGGATAATTCGCGCAATTGATCAAAGGCATCAAAATAAAGGCTGCGTGCCATCAACGTGTCCTGGGTTACAGCTTCGTAGCGTTCGATCATGTCCTTCATGGAAGTGCTGATCTCCAGTTCTCCCAGCAGGGGCACTCCCAGTTTTCCCTTCATTGAAACGCCATAGAGGACAGAACGTAATGCATCGTGCACTTTTTGACCGCCGGTTTTCATAATATTGAGTGCCCTGAAGGCAGCGTCGTCAATCTTATCGTTGAGAGAGAGCGTCTCCAATTGTTCCTGCTTTTTTTTGATATCACGAGCAATGGTCGCAATGAGTGGAACGATCAGGTGTTCCTCTCGTTCGTATTGCCAGGCGTTAAACCAAACGGCAACAGCGGCATCGTCACCCTGGCCGTCGCATTCGACAACTTGCTTCATCAAACGCATCAGAGAGGTCTTACCCGATCCCCAATTACCATAGATGCCAATGGTAATGGGGCTATCCGTGTGCAGAGCCGCACAGGCCAGGACCCCGGCTGTATGATTGAAATCCAGGTGGTCTGTGCGATCGCTTTCAAGAATAGGTTCATCGCTCAAAAGTTTAAAATTATTTTTCTTTTTTCCTGCCATTTTATCTCCTCACTAATTGAATTTCACCAGTGGACTTGTCCGCTTCTGGTTGATTTAATTTCCCAACGGTTGCGCCAAGTTCAAGAATTTTTCAACTCAACCGGCTCCGCTGGAGCCTTAGTCTTAACCTATTCAGCAAATCTGTCATTGCCTGATGGTCAATTTATGTGGAACTGAACTGCCGTTACTTTGGAGTTCAAGCTTCAGCTTGGTTATTTAAGTCCTTCAAAAAATAAAAGACAAGCTGAAGGTTGTCACTCCACGTTGTTTCGTTGCTGTCCTGCGTACAGCCTGTCTCGCCCCATTCTGTGGGCTCGGCTGAACTCCAAAATACCGGCATCCATGACAAACTGTACGAATTATTAATGCAAATTTGTCGAATCTAATGCTTAAAAATGAATCACCCATAATTGCTGCCTGATGGCCGTTTGCAGTTAACCACGTCAGTGATGTCATAGGTGCAACTCGCGGATAATCGTTTATAACAGCACTAACGTGCTTCCTAAGAAACAGCCCGGATTTTTATGATTTATTATTTACGTTTAACTTCAAGCATAGGTTGTTTGTAGTGAGCCAAGTTATTGGCGTTTTTAAGCGACCCCAAAAAACAGCGATGGCTCGCTTAACTACAAGCATGATCGTCCGGCAATTTTAAAGTTTCTTATATTTATAACCTCCCTATTTGAAAGGGAGGTCCAGAGTTAACTACAAACGCACTCACTTCCAGAATAATGGTTTCACCAGATTATATTCCTTCCCCTCAATATAACGATTTAAAATTCAAATTGCAGCACGCCCTACCCCCTCCGTTGTTCTCACTCCTCTCACTTGGCACGGCGTCCCTTGTGCCTCACTCACGTTGCTCAAACAACGGCTTTAGCTCATAGATAAAGCCATTATGAACTGCCACCTGACTGCGGGACGAACACCAGGCGGAAGCCAATAGCGTAGTTGCGGTCGTCAGGGCGGAGGCCGCCGCGACTAGCAGAACGGCAGTCCTGCGCATTGCTGCGCCAGCTGCCACCGCGCAACACCCGGTCCGAACCGCTTTCCGGTCCACGAGGATTTTCAACAGTCCCTTTTCCTTTACATGTTTCATAATATTTTTCGTCATACCAATCCTGACACCATTCCCAAACATTACCATGCATATCGTATATTCCCCAGGCATTCGGGGGATAACTGCCGACCGGAGCCGTTTGTTCGATATATTTACCTTTTGGATTGTTCTTGTACGGATATCTTGCATCATAATTCGCCTGCTTATCGGTCAGATTACCACCCGTACTAAACGGTGTGTTAGTACTGGCACGGCAGACATATTCCCATTCGGCTTCGACGGGCAGCCGGCAGCCCAGCCAGCGGCAGAACATCACGGCTTCATACCAATTCACATAAACGACAGGCTGCCTATCCCCGTCTGAATATGTATCACGCCGTTTTTTATGATCGGGGTCAAATTTTTCGTACAAGACATTCGTCACCTGGAAACGGCTAATGTAAAACTCATCCAATTTAACCTCATGCAGAGTCTCATTGGATCCCCTGTCATATTCATTATCAGGACTGCCCATCATGAACGTGCCGGCCGGAATACACACCATGTCATTTTCAATGTAGTTTTTATACCGCTCTTTAGCGCCTTTATCGAATTTTTCATACATAATCTCTGCAGCGCCGGATATCTTATTCATTTTTTCCAGAATTTGTACCCCCCAATAAATGACCTCGCCATTGCTTTCATGATTAAACAATTCGCGCAGAGTTTCAACAATTTTTTCCGGGTCGCCTATTTTTTCAGGCAAGCCTTTTACCAATTCTATCCGTTCGTTTACATCCGCCTGAATTAATAATTTTTTGATGAGTTCGGGTTCGACCACCCTGGCCATATCCGGATAACAGCGCAGAGCCAGCGCCCGGTCCTCTGCCCATAGTTTCCCGATAAATTCGCTGCCCTCTTCGATGGTCTTAATCTGGGCGGCAAACAGGCGAATCGGTTCTTCCCATTCCGCTTGAGAAACCCGGCTCAAGACAGTACTCCGGCTCTCGCTGCGCATTTTACAGGAAACATAATATTCGAAAAACGTGCGATGGACAAAAAAATGGTGGTCATCACTTTTTTGCAGCAGACCGCTGTTTTCGCAGATTTCCCGTAATACCTTCTCTTCATTGTCAGTCTGCCCCATCTCTGACAAAGTTTCCGCTATCTGTTCGATCAGTGACTCATAGGAAAATTCATCAACGTCCTTGCAGAAGAAATGATAGGCAATGTCTTTGAGTACCTGCTCCTTTAATCGCCGGGTATAGGCATTCTGCTTCGGGATTTGTTTTTCATCAAACAGAGTTAGTAAAGTCACGGCACATTTTTGATACAATTCCACCCGCCGCTGTGGCAGGCTTTGATCTTTTTCAAAGATAAAGCAGATGATCGACAGTAAAAAGGGATTCTGTGCCAATTCATGGATCCTGCGGTTGACGGCAATCCGCTGTGCCAAATCGGTTTCGCCATTAAACCATTTTCGGACAAAGTTTTCGATTTCTCCGGGAGGTAATTGATCAAGCTCGAATAGTCTAAAAGGGACTTCACTGCATTGGAATCCGGCCTTGCGGGAGGTAATAATAATACGACATTCTTCGTGGGCAGCACTAAACGATTTAATTCTTTCGGTGACTGAACGATATTCATTCCGGCTTACTTCATCCAGACCATCCAGCAGGATCAAGGCATTGTGCCCTGCCAGTGCGTGTCGTGCTGAGTTCTGCATGGATGCGCCGGTAATATGATGTTCGACCCCTGCCAGTAAAAACGATTCCAGAGGGTCGCGAGTTTTGCAAAAGTCAGCCAGTTTTACAATTATGGGAAAACGTCCGTCTGTTCGTTTACTTTCTCTGAGCGCGAGGTACTGTAGCATGGTAGATTTGCCCATACCCGGTTCACCCAGAACAACAACTGTACGGTCGGGTAAATCAAGCAATTCTTCGGCTTTTAACGATCGAATCAGTGATTTTTCATCATCTTCGGACCGATTACCAGCAAACCTGGGATTTTGGTCGGGATGTATGGTTAAGGGAATATAGATGCTGTCCATAGCAAAGGTGCGGTTAAAACCGATCATACTCAGCGTCGTGTATTTTTTGGCGATGGCTTTTTTATAGCTTTTAACCGGGTCCTGGCCCGGTTTTAATTTACTCATCCTGAGATCGGGTCGGTTTTCCGCCAGCCAGTTACTCAAATCTCTTGCTATTTTATAAAGAAGATCGGCTGACTCAGTGAACGTTGATCGGACCAC
The DNA here is from genome assembly GCA_021772675.1 of Verrucomicrobiota bacterium. Taxonomy (GTDB): domain Bacteria; phylum Verrucomicrobiota; class Lentisphaeria; order JABSQK01; family JAJFLO01; genus JAJFLO01. The sequence goes on from JAJFLO010000246.1 coordinate 12,174, forward strand.
TTCTTTTGTGAGGCCGGCCTTAAATGTGTTTAATTTATCTCCGGCCTCACCGTCCTCAATAAATCCGGGTTTCCAGGGCTGCTCTTTATCAACCAGATAACAAAGGCACGGTTTTTCTAATTGTTTGGCATGCCGATATTCGAGTTCGGTTATCGATATATCTGACGTATCCGGTACATGACCATAGCGCCAGGCATAAATACCAATAAAGAGATCACATTGCTCCACTAAATCCAGGCAGGCTGCCACAGGCTCTTTGTCCATTGCCCCCATGTATTCCATGCCCTCGTATTTCTGTTTCTGGTCGTTGATCGCCTTCTCAGCAGCGTGACGATAATTAATCAGATCAATGTACGTCGAGCTGACGAATATTCGGAAAATTGGTTTTTTCATCATAAGTTCTTGCCTCCCACCAGTAATCTGTCTGACATTTAAAGAATCTAACGTTAATGACATTTCCTCTGTAATACGTTAATACCCTTGCGAGCACAAACAACATTCTTATCAAATTATAACTGTTCACGGGTGTCAGGTGTCAGGTGTCACGTGTCAGGATTTCAGGTTTCAGTTCCAAGTTTCAGGCTTCAGTGTTCAGGTTTAAAATTGCAAAAAATACACTGTATTGGTTCTGTTGTCTATTTTCGAAAATAGTAACCGTTCACAGGGTTTCAAGTTTCAGGAAAAACTGGATACTTGTTGCTGTATAAATGATATGGGTGCATGTGTTCATTGTGAGCGATGTTTTACCGGGTGGCTTTGGAGTTCAGCCGATCCCACTGCTTAAGTGGGAGAGACAGGCTTTGCTGAATGCAAAGCAACGAAGTGGCAACCTTTAGCTTGGTTTTTAGTTTCTCCGTAGGAAATACCACGCTGAAGCGTGAACTCCAACGCCATTCAAATTAACTTTATTGAGAGTCTGAACTCAGTCCTCCACCCTCAACACAATGACAAAATGAACGCCCGAATTCTTTGGAGTTTCAAGTCGATTAGTTGTCATTCGTATCTGCTGCAGGCAAGTTATCTTACTTTGAATGACAACCATTCGCTATGATTTTTGCGTCCAAAACATTCAAAATTAGGGCGTTCAATTTGTCATGAGGAGTAAGTTCAGGAAAAAGTAACATAAAGCTCCAGCTTTGTGCCGAAATGTAACCAAACGGTCACTGGGGACAGCGACCCTCCAGACGC
>JAJFLO010000247.1 GCA_021772675.1 Verrucomicrobiota bacterium
TAATATGAGATTTCTGTCCGTCGGCTCGCAGATTTGCCTAGGGCTTCCTTCAGACCCCATCTCACGATGACGCCCTTGCCGTCGACTAGTAGTTGACGTAATGTACTTTTATATTTAACCATTACGGTGATCCTCCTACAAAGGACTTTCACCCTATAAGTTCACGCCCATGCCGGGCGTACACAATTGCTTCACACTAACGGGGAATCCGCTGCCGCTTCTTCCCCGTAGGTGAGCTTGTCGTTGAACTAAGCGCTCCGCGCAACTTTCCCTCTGAGCTTCTACTCGTTCCTTTGAAGTACCGTTGACTTTTGGGCTTTTCTGACAACCGTTCCTGTAACGCCTGGGTACAATGATGTGATAGGCAAAGCAGGGAGGGTTAGCCCGGTTTTCTCACAAACTTTGTGATGAGAAAGCTTAGATTGCCTATATTCAATGATTTGACCGTAGACGAGCGGATGACAATGCGTCGAGACAAATTAAGACTTTGAATTTAGACAATATACATTTTTGCAACAAAAGTATTGTGAGAAAGCCGGGCTAGACCCAATCCGCATTTCTCAAAAAGTGGCGTCGAAAATTTTCACGTCAAAATTTACGACGCCGTAATTCTCTGGGTTTTCCAATTGAATAATGGTTTCACAACACCAGGTCGTTTACAATGCATAGAGGATCCGACTCCACCCACCGTATGAACTGAGAATTGAATTAAATCACTACTGGAATAAATCATTTCTTTATTAGGTACTGTCACCTGTATTCCAAGAATGTAGGTATGATCGTTTAGTAAATTTTCAGGAATAGTACAGCGTGATTGGTACCGGCCGGGTTGTCTATTTGAATCAAGGTTGTCTACTTCATCATGGTCAAATGAAAGGCATATCCATTGTTCATCCGTTGTTTTCAGGGTAATACCTACATGTAGATCTGCTATGCTTTGTACAAGTTGATACTGAAATTCTATCTGAAATGGTTGTGTTGATGTTAATTCGCTAACAACTCTTTCCGTATGATCTCTGATATGAAGAGAAATTGGTAAGATTTTATTATTTTCGATTTCATTTTCATTAGCTTCATTCCACACGTATTCACCACCTGACGATACTGAATATCGTAGATAGTCATCAATGACCTTAGATGCCGGTCCTTTTATTATTTCACATCCATTTTGTAATAAAATAACGTCATTACATAACGACTGTATAGATGACATGTTATGGCTGATGAATATAATCGTTCGATCCTGCTTCATGATATCTTTCATCTTACCCAAGCATTTTCTCTGAAACTCTTGATCTCCAACGGCCAACACTTCGTCGACTAGTAATATTTCCGGTTCCAGATGAGCAGCAACAGCGAAGCCAAGTCTGACACTCATACCTGAGGAATATCGTTTTACCGGTGTATCAATGAATTTTTCAATGCCTGAAAAATCAACTATTTCATCAAACTTTTTGTTGACTTCACCTTTGGACATTCCTAGAATTGTACCGTTTAGATATACATTTTCTCTACCAGTTAATTCCGTATTAAAACCGGTACCAACTTCGAGAAGGCTTGCAACCCGGCCATAAATATCAACCGTGCCATTTGTTGGATCTGTTATGCGCGACAGAATCTTTAGAAGCGTGCTTTTTCCAGCGCCATTTTCCCCTATAATTCCCAGAATTTCGCCATGTTTAACTTCAAATGATACGTCTTTTAATGCCCAGATCACATCTTCTTGAAAACCATTATCATTAAACCTATCGAGATTATGTAAATTTCTGAAATTGGTTATCGGCGTTTTGATCCACGAAGCGACAACATCTCCGAAGCGTTCGTTTTTCTTTTCTTTTGCACCTATACGGTAGCATTTTGATAAATTCTCTACTTTGATTGCAATGTCGGACATGGTTAGTTTACGGTTAAGAGTTTAGAGTCTAGTGTCAAGAGAAATGAAAGTATAAAGTATAGAGATGAGAATTGATTACCGAGAGATAGGTCAAAAAATAATAATAGGGAAAAATTCACGAGAATTACTCTTTCTTGAGCAGACTGCTACGTAAACCGCTTAACATACGAGCAAGTTCTTCAGCATCCGAGTATAAGCTTTTAAGTTGTTCTTCGGATATGTAGTTTTGTCTTTTTGCGATCATACATTCACATACAGCTTCCATAAACGAACCATATGAGATTTCAACAAAACGTAAAAAATCTTTATTTGAAGTTCTTCCCATACCCTCGGAAATATTAGCCGCAACAGAGACACTTGAGCGTCTTAGTTGTGATGTCAAACCAAACCGCTCATCACTCGGAAAGTGTTTAGTTGCTACATAAATTTTATCAATCCAATCCATTGCTTTTTGCCAACATCCAAATTTTCAAATCTAAACATATCTACTCCTCCTATTCATTAATCAGGCAAGATGTTTAACCACTCTTCACGCTTACCGGTTGTACTCTAAACCCTCACCTTTTCTCTCTCAACTATTTTATGCTACATCTGCGAATGATTTCTCGACTTGTTGAAAGTAAAATGAGCCTGCGCAGGTCAGTCCAATTGCTGTGATCATGCCTGGGCCAATCAAGTCCCAGGGCATTGGATTTGTACCCAATAACGCAGAACGGAATCCTTCGACAACACCGGCCATTGGGTAAAGGCTGTAAATTATACGATATTTTTCTGGAATCAACGATGCCGGCCAGGCAACAGGTGCTGCGTACATAAGAAGTTGTGATAAAAACGGTACCACAAATCTTACATCTCGATAGCGAACGGACAGTGACGAAAAAAACAATCCTACACCTGAGGCTGTTAAAATCATCATCAGAATTAGTAATGGGAGGAACAGGATATTTATCGTTGGTATAATCGAATACCAGACCATAAATCCCACTATCATCAGGAACGCCATGAAAAAATCCAATAAGCCGGCAATAATCGGTGTTAGTGGGATCAGCAGCCGAGGCACATACACTTTCGTGAGTAGATTCATATTCCCAAGCAAACTGTTGGTTGACTTTGTCATTGAGGTAGAAAAATAGATCCAGGGTACAAGCGCAACAAATGAAAATATCGGATAGGGAACACCATCACTTGGGACTTTCGCCAATTTCCCAAATACCAGAGATAATACAACCATCGTTAAAAAGGGACGTAAAAAAGCCCAACCAAAGCCAACAATTGTTTGTTTATAGATTACTTTAATATCGCGCTGAACAAGAAAGTAAAACAGATCCTTGTAATATAGCAACTCCCGCCAATTTATGCTCAACCAACCAGATCGTGGCTTAATACGTATGTGGTGAGTATTGGGTTCTGGGTTAAGCATTTTCTATCATTAGAGGTTTTATAGTTTTAAATTAATCTTTTGGGCGGGGCAATCCTGCAAGTGAAAATGGTTATTAGGCTATGCGTAAATTTAGTGGAAGTTTCGGAAGCGGATTAACGTAGAAGTCGTTATGTTGATAAAGATGAGTGCATATTCAATCGTTAAGTGATGATTTACTGGACGGTTTTAGAGTTCAAGCTTCAGCTTGGTTTTTTGGGTTTCTCAGTAGCAAATACCACGCTGAAGCGTGAACTCCAAAGCCATTCAAATTGAGTTTATAGAGAATGTTATACATTATTCAAGTTTTAAATATGCGCTCATGAGCAATAATAAACTATCATTTCATACGTTCTTTCAGTTGCAAAAGGAACTTCAAATCCTCCAAATCTTTCGCTCTGCCAGCGGCCTCTTTCATTTCAATCAAATCATCTAAACTCGCATAATTTACAGGAGTGTCACCGTAATAATCGTCTACTTTATTTGCCCATACCTTGTCAAATGTCGTTCCTTTAACAAATGGATGTATATCGGTCTCAACACTATCTTGTCTTATTAGCAGTTTCCTTGAAATCAGATCGTTTACACTAATATCGGTTACATCATATCCAAACTTTTTAAGAGCTATTAATGTAGACTCAGCATTTTTGACATCCGGTCTGATAAAGATATCAATATCAAGTGTTGCTCTCGCATATACTGCAAGCAGTAGGTTTTTCGACATTCGTTATTCATTTTAGGCAACAATTTTACAGAAACCTATCGAAAACCTGATGGCTGTCGGTATATCCATGGATTGGAAATGCTGTAGCACCAATTATAACAAAGTCAACTGAACTCTCTTTTAATAATTTCAACAGGCTTTCTGTGTTCATTGCGAATCAATGACAGTTTCATTCCATCTGATTTACTAAGCATCATTTGAAATCGTTCATGAGTGGATAAAGAGAGCAGGAAATCTAGTTCAAATTTGCGTTCCTGTTCCTCATTATGATCATCCAATTTTAGGTTTTTCATGGAATAAGATACATTAAACAATAGCTAATTAATAGCCTACATTGTACATAAATGGATATTTTACTCGAAGTAGTGGTTAGGCTCAATAAATGTTTGGAACCATATAATTTATGCCGACTAACAATGGCAACAAATTTAACCACTGGATCTACCCTGAAAATCTATTTTCGATGCAAATAGACATTTGCAAGTGGCTCTTGATATTAGCCTTTAGTTCCAGAATTCCTATTCCTATTTTTCAAGGTAAATCTCCTATGCTTTATGCAAAATTCTTTTCAATATAGTTAATCATCCACTCAGTAGTATCTATCCGTTCAAACAACAATTTTTGTCGTTTTTCCTGATAGTCTTTTCTTATATTGGTAAGAGGTTTTGCTGCAATTTGCAAAATGTAATCTTGGCATTCCTGTTGTTGTTTCGGCTTGAAGTTTTTTACCAATCCATACCGTTTTTCCTGTTCATCTGTGTAACCTCGTCCTGTAGTCGACATAAAAATCGCTGGAACTCCGAGTACAGCCGCTTCCGAAGCCATTGTGGCACTTTCTCCAATGAGCATTGTGGCGTGCGCCAATATATGATGAATGTGTTCAATAGGTATGGAAAACCGATATTTTTCAAGGCTATCAGGTAATGGAGCTTCACTGCTTATTAAAACGGTACCAATTTTTGTGAGTTCATCGACGATTGATTGCTTATTTTCAACTGTAAATCCAGATTCATTATAGTCATGGGAGGCTGTCCATGCTACGAATCGAATAATAAAGATCTTTTCCTCATCTGAAAGTCTGTATTTCTTTAAAATTTCAGGATCTGGAGAAAAATGATTTGGATGCAGATAGGCGAGTTCATGATACCCTGGATATTTGACATGGTTTTTAGACGCTTTGCCCTGGTAACATTCAGGAGTGCATACGGAAGCAGAAAGAGGATAGCTTATCATATTGGAAATTTTAGCAAATTCTGTGTCATAAAAAGTAACTGCGGGACATCTCAAAAATAAGCTGACGGGTGCTATAAAAGTACCGCCTATCTGAAGCATCACATCTGGTTTGAATTTACGAGCCATCCAATATAGTCGCCAGCAATGTGTAATCATTTCACAAGCATATGATATTATACTTTTAACATTTGCCGCTTTGGATAAAACCGTATGCTGGAGTTTTAATGAATCGAGCAATTCAGTAGTTATGTCCTTTATACGTGAAGCGACAACAACTTCATGCCCTCGTTTCCGAAACTGGTCAACGGCGTTCTTGAAAAAATGTACATGAGCTGGATGAGTTATATCGATAAGAATACGCATAGATGTTGATCTAGCTATTTGCTCTTTTTCCGCTTCCTCAAAATATACAGTATCCGCTCTTGGTTGATGCGAACACGGGCAAGCATATCAGCGACAAGTCCAGTCGTAAATATCAGAACACCTATGCCAGCGGAAAATGCAGCAGCAAATCCAGCCCATTTATGAGGGAATAAGGTTCCTGATTCTAAATAATGAGATAACAAAAATAATGATAGTGATCCCGAAAAAATAAATAAGAATACTGATAATGTACCAAAGACCAGCATGGGTTTATAATCTCTGAATGATCTGAAAATGATGTTTGTTGTCTTTATTGCATACTTTAAGAGATTAGAGGAAATATTTGATTTACCAAATTTTCGACTGCCTTGAACTTTTACGGGAATTTCTAACATATTAATTCCCTTAAATGATAGATTAAGAACCATTTCCTGCGTGTAAGTAAAATGACCAAACAAGTTCAATTGAAAAAGAACGTTTCGCGTATATCCTCGAAAACCACAGGAGACATCGTAATATTTGGTACCAGCTAAAATACTAATCATCATTGACATCATTTTATTACCCCAAAATTTCATAAAGCTGATGTCAGGATATAAGGTCTTGTCTTTAAACCGTGATGCCGTGACAAATTCTGCTTTACCACTGATTAGAGGCTCGAGAAGTTTTGGGATATCTTCAGGATCAAATTGTGCATCACCGTCCATGTTAATCATGAAATCAACATCCAACTCCAGTGCTTTTTCAATGCCCGTTTGTAGTGCGGCTCCAACTCCACGATTGAGGTGATGAGTAATAACTTCCGCCCCGGCTTCTAAAGCACATTTCCCGGTTTCGTCTGTAGAACCATCATCAATCACAACTATATGTGTTTGAGTAATTTCGTGAAATATTTTGGGAACCTTCTGAATAATTTCGGCTATTGTTTCTTGTTCATTTAAGGTCGGTATGATGATACAAAGTTTCATTTTTATTAGCGGTGAGTATAGGTGAAGCCTATTATACCAATAGACAGCATAATGATTCCTATCACTCCAGTTGCTCCTTTATTGTCGGGTTCTAAAGAATTTACTAAAAATATTACAGCAACAATTAACGAAAATACACCGAGTTCTGCGATAGATGTATTAGAATTATTGCGTTTAGTTAATCGTTCATTACAATTCAAGATATTTGATTTTGAACTACTCCTTTTTGTTTTCTCGTCTGTATGGGCAACAATTCGTTGTTTTGATAAACGTTTTTGTTTTCTTTTACATTTGCCCATGAAACTATTCCCGGTTTTTCATTTTTGATCCACTTGATTCCAAAGATTTTCTGGTGAAATGCAATGCCTTTTCGAGATTTTTTTTTGCGACTTTGTTATTGGGCAAAATGCTTAGAGTTTCTGAAAAATGCGTTATCGCTTCGTTATATTTTTCTGTTCCGATTAATGCGGCTCCCAGATTATTATGAGTAATTGCATTATGCGGATCAATGATTAAGGCTTGCTTGTAATGGTAAATTGCGTCTCTCAATTTACCTTGTCCTGCAAGTACTAATCCCAGATTGTTGTGAGCATCGACGTAATTAGGGTTAATCTGCAATGAATCCCGATAGTGTATAATTGCTTCTTGAAATTTACCTTGCCGGGCTTTAGCTATGCCGAGATTGTAATAAGCTTTTAAGTGATCCGGTTTAATTTTAACTGTTTGTAAATAGTACGTTATCGCTTCATCTACTTTCCCCTGTAGAAACATTGCGATACCGAGATTGCAATAGGCATCAAAATGAAGTTTCTCAACTTCGATGACTTTTGAAAAATGATATTCTGCTTCTGAAAATTTCTCTTGTACCAGAAGTGCATTTCCCAAATTGTAATTGATGTCTATGAAATCGGGCTGCATTTCAAGTGCTTTTTTGAAATTTGAAATTGCCTCTTCGACTCTACCATTATCCATCAACACAGTTCCCAAATTATAGTGGGCAATTGCTGGTTTTGGAAGGATTTTTAGTGCTTGTAAATAATGGTAGATGGCTTTTTCGGGTAGTTTTTGTTTTGCATATTGGTTGGCCACGTTAACATGAGCATCATAATAATCGGGTCTAATTTTTAATGCTTTGTTGTAATGGTAAAATGCCGTTTCAATTCGACCTTGCTCGATCAGCGCATTAGCAAAAACAAAATGTGGACGCGCTTTATTTGGAGATTTATGAGTACAATCGGACCACAGACTTAGTTCACTTTCCCAGATTTGGTTCCGTTGGTAGGCCCATGTTGATAGCACAAATACGATGAAGCCTAGAGGTGCAAGCTTTATTAGATTTCGCGAAGTTTTAATAACGTCAAAATAAAAACAGGTAAATAAAAAAGCAACGCCAATTGAAGGTAGGTATAATCGATGTTCGAATACTAATTCAATCCCAATAACTGAGGACTCAATCAGCAAGTGAAGAAAGAACCATAAAATAGAAAAGGATAGTATTCGTTTATTTTTATTAGCAAAATAATATGCAAGCCATAAAATACCCATGACTACAAGTAGGCAAAGCAATGTTGCCTCAGGCTGGAACAAGGAAGTAGAAACGACGAAATGATGATCTAAATTCAGCCTGCCTGGGTTAGGGAAAAATAAAAGGGTGATATAAAATATAACTACTCTTAATTCAGTAAACACTCTTTCCCTCAGTGTGAAATCTCGCACATTGTAGCTAGAGTCGATCTTTTGTAGGGGATTGATTTCAAGAAAAAGTAGTACAAAAATTAGAATCAAAAAGAATAGTAGACCGATATATTTTAAATTTTTTATAAGCCAGTTTTTGTCTAAGTGACGAAAGAAGTACCATTCATAAAGAATAAGGACGAACGGTAAAGTCGCCGCAATTTCTTTACAACGAATTGCTAATACCCAGAAAACGCAGCAGAAGAGGAACAACGGAATTTTTGAGTTGTATTTTACACATTGTCTTCCCAAGATATAGGCTATTATTGACATCAAGTAAAACATGACCGCGAGACTGTTCATCCTCTGAACGATATAGGTTACAGATTGTATCTGAATCGGATGCACCATCCAGATAAGAGATGTGAAGAATGCGATTTGGGTGGAAGGGTATTCGGATGGCGATAATGAATTATCATTATTCAACTCTGTGACCGTATCGTCACGGCACAAACTCAATGTTAATAAAATAAAGTAGTAAATGAGTGCACTATTGACAAGGTGGATGGCAATATTAGTTAATCTATACCATTTTACTTTATGTCCGGCAAAATAATAATTAAAGGCAAAGCTAAGGTTAGCTACGGCCCTTCGTTTCATGAAACCTGATGCCGCTCGATGCAAGTTCTCGAATTTCAAACTTGTTAATTGGATCGAATTATTGTCTCTAATGCTTTTTATATCATCAAAAACAAATGGATAATCAAGAGTCTGGGAATAGACAAGACAGATAAATAGAGTCAGTATTGAGAGGTTTAAGCTATGTCTTTTCATTGTGAGAAAGTTTTTTAACCTATTCCTGACAGATTTCAGAATAGATTGTTATTCGAATTGTTATAATCAAAATCATGATAAATTCGATTTCGGGATGTATTTTCTCTCAAATTTTTGATGTTATACTAAAATTTATTTGATTCATTTCAATATTTGCGCTACTTAAAACTTGATATACTACCATTATTGGGTTGGCTTACACATATTAAAAATATGTTAAACACGGTAAATGGAATAGTACAATACAATTTTCGCTTTATAAACGAGTTACTAAAATTAGACCTTAACTAGACCCCGTTCGAAAAGGCCTTGCGAACCGCGTTGGGAGCGCATGAGGGCGCCGGTCTCTTTCGGCAATTTTTCGTCTTTTCGGCGCGAATCCGA
>JAJFLO010000248.1 GCA_021772675.1 Verrucomicrobiota bacterium
GGCTTCCAGAAGAACTGTCCACTCACGTTTCAAGTCCCTTCTGCATTCACAGAACTCGAACATTGTCGAAAGGGCTTCAGGCCATCTGCAACAGCGCACAGATACGCCTGCCTCCTAGGGTACCGCTGGTGAAACAGCGGGTTTGGACATCTGTGGTTAACTGACGCCAAACTATAATTAAGGCGACTTCGTGTCGCCAGCAGCAATTATGGGTGAACGTTTCTCAGGCATTGAAATTGATAAAGTCATATAACAATTCGTATAATTCGGGGTATCATGGATAAAGCAATCTATATGTTGAAGCGCTTGTTGGATTTCATCCGCCGCGGCGTGATGGATTTTCATTTAGTAGCTATGCATCGCGCCGCGACGGATGAATTCCAACAGACATATCGCCATGTCAGAGCACTTCTCAGGGTTCACCCATAATTACTCGTGATCATGAATGACAAATGATCGTCGGTTCACTGTATGGAAGGTTGAAAAGTTAGGTGAGAGGTTTTCAGAGAGAAATAAAGCAGCAATTATGGGCGAGTCGCATTGATTAAACCATTTTTGACGTTCCGTATTTGGCCCGCTTTCTCACCAACTTCGTCGCGAGCGTTCGTAGCTTGCGCTAAATCAAGAAGTTTTGGCATAGAATCGAGAGCGACAGCGTGTTCGTACACGCCAAGATCTCGAAGCAAGTCAAGTCCTTTATTTGACCTGAGATGCGTATGCGTAGCAGATGATTTGTGATAAATGCGGGTTAGGCGGTTTTTTGAGTAAAAATTCCTGCTCCGTTGATTAAGCGACATGGAATTCCAAACTTTGGCATCCACCACTCATTCGAATATTAAAGGCACATAAACTATTCAAAAAAATCACAAAATTTTTGGAGATTTAATGCCTAACCTAGATTATGCATAAACTTTTTATTACGAGCCATAATATCGTGCGATATCAATGGGTTACAAAATTATCCGGGTTCGAAATAGTTCACTATTCCTCAGGGCTATTCGATTCCAATCTGTAACACGTTCATTTTCAACAAGTTGATAAAAACTGATTACCACGTGGCCAGTGATCGCAATTGAATGAGATTAATCGCAATCCCATCCGCTTTTGACGAGAAAAACCGGTTATTAGGCCTATTTAGCTTAGTCAGCAAAATTCTTGCCAATATGCCTAAAAATAGAATCGAATAGCACTGACTATTCCTGCACGCAAATAATATTCATAACTCATTGATACTACGCCACCTGATGACTCTCATTACAAAAATTATGAATAATCCAGGCTAAAAAGCATTCGCCGATAATTGATAGAAATAAAGGGAGATTCAAACCAGCATTTCAGTGGAAAGAACAGAGGTTTTTAAATATTCGAAATCAAATGGCTTATGAATATAATCATAGGCTCCCAATTTCATGCATTTCTTGGCTTCTTCTTCATCATCATAGCCTGTGATCATAATAATTGGAATATTTGGATGAATTTTCTTCATCCTTACCAAGGTTTCCTCCCCTCCTATGCCTGGCATTAAAATATCTATCAACACAACCGTAAAATTATGTTGAGTTGCTAAAGCCAATCCCTCTTCTCCGGAGAGCGCGGTGAAAACTTTACAATCAGACCGCTTAAAAAATCGTTCCAACACAATCAGAACTTCTTTACTATCGTCAATCATTAATATTTTGGTTTTATCTTCTTTCATTATCATAATCCCCCCTATTTTTCTTAATCTCCAGCGAATGGGGTCAAATTGTCTAACCATAATTTGACTCTCGCTATGTATTGTTGATTATTTTACTTAAAACCCATTGGAATGGGTGCTAGTCATGAAGCTTACTTTTTGGGATTATCTTTTAGTAAGATTAAAACCTTGAGAATTTGCAAAATCTAACGACACTACCCAAACTGATAGACACTTTCAAAGCATGCAAGTTCCATATCGCGAAAGAAAAAGTTTTGGCCCCCAAAAAAGAAAGGAATTTACGTTGAGATTGCAAGAGGATTTATTTGAATTTGTGGGGATAATGCTAAGTTTTTCGTGTATAAGGTAGCGCAACATCATTCTTAATTCTGCATATGTTCACATTCTATCAATGTGTCAGGTGCGTGCCGAACATAGATTACTTGCATGCCTGTTAGTTAAACCCGTAACTTGAGTCTTTGATTTGATGCAGATATTAATAATAGATGACGATATTGCCTTTCGCAAAGCAGTCAAAAATTCCTTGGATAATTTTTGGTATTCAATTTTTGAAGCAGAAGATGGTCACCAAGGACTGAAAATAGTGGAAAATAACCCAATCGACGTTGTTATATGCGATATATTCATGCCAGAAGAGGATAAAATGGAATTTCTGGTAAAGATTAAGGGATTAAAATCACGACCCAAAATAATTATGGTTTCGGGAGGTGGAAGTGTTGGAGACATTTGCTATTTGGAAATAGCAAAAAACCTTGGGGTGGGTAACATTCTCAGAAAGCCAATTCAAATTGAGCAATTACATTCTTATATCGAAGAACTGCTAAAATGAGCAGAAAAAATATTGTATCAGAAATTTTAATACAGAAAGTTTTAGAGGAATTCGGACTAGCAGTCTGTCGGACTTTGGAAGAATCTACTGCGAAAACCGCATTCATGGCGCATTTTTGTCTAAATTATGGTTGGATATCGCAATATATTCCTCAAGTTTGGACCAAAATGCTCTCAATTTGACGATTTTCTCGCAACGATTTCCAAAGCCCGACAGACGCTAGCTGGGTTATTAGGGTGAATGCATCTGGCATTGCCGATTTTGCAAAAGTTCGTTACTATAGATAAACAATACATACTCACATTTTAGGTTTCATTTTTGATTTGTTAAAGTAACTCGGCCATTCCTGGCTGAGATGCCTTGTGATTTGCGCAGCCAGGAATGACCGCGTTACTCAGTTTTGATTGCAAGTTAACCATATTTGAATAACAAATCAA
>JAJFLO010000249.1 GCA_021772675.1 Verrucomicrobiota bacterium
TTTTTGACACCGGAATTTAAGGAGCTTAATGCGAGACTTGAAGATCAAAGACGGCGAAATGTTCCGCTCTATATTGATGATATGTTCAAGTATTTACTTGATGAACAAGTAAATCTTCTGGAACAACGGGAAGAGGATGCAACAGATAGAGATTTACCCTGGTTTGTTAATAAGGACAGGCTCGATTTTCTTCAATCTCATTTTAAGGATTTGTTACAATATTTCGATACCAATAAACCCCTAACTGTGATTGACCTGGGCATTGGGCCGTTCGTAAAACCTGTGATGCTGTTGAATCAGCTTAAAGATACTTTCCCTGCCTTGCAGTATATCGGTGTTGATTATAGTCAAGAACTGATAAACAGAGCCAAGAAGACGTCAAGGAAATTCCTTAGCACATTAGAAAATCCAATTTTTCTGAAAGAAGATTTTTGCAAGTTTAAGGATGATCCGAATCTGTTACTGGATCATGTGTTACATGAGCAAAAATTAATCCTGCTACTCGGGGGAGAATATGCCGTGTTTGATGCAGATGAGACGAGAGATTTCCTGAGACCAATTTTAGTGAAATCTACGTATTTTATTATTGATAGTGAAACATTGCAGTCATCCGAAGAATATGAACGGCTGCGGTCACGATACGAAAATCCCGGCCATCTGGATTTTCGCTTGAAACCATTTGAAGGATTAGGCATAAATAGGAATCATTTTGCTAACGAACATTATCTGTTTGACGAACAAAAATGGGAGGTAGTAGGAATTGCCGATCTTGTGAAAGATCCTGTACTTCCCTCAATTAACTTGCAAAAAGGCGATAAAGTTCAATACTTTAGAGCGAGGAAACCGCGTTTAGGAGATTTTGAGCGAGAAATGAAACAACTTGGCGAGAAAGGAGGCAAAGAAATAGAAGTTTTTGTGCACCAGGGTGAAAAGTCCCTCCAACAGTATTGTCTTGCTTTAGGTCGGGTTTTATAGCTGATCAGGAATACACACTGAAGGTAGTATGTTTATGGTCACTGAAAGATCGGGAATAGCATGTGAATTACGGTTCTATTTCTCAAATGGATTGACTGCTGTTACGCCATCGTAATCTTGACCACTGTTGAAATCTTCACTCCAAATTTCTTTGGCTCCGGATGCAATTGCCGCTGCAATGATTAGGCCATCCCAAAAAGAAGTCTGAAAACGCTTTTTTATCGCCAAACCAGAATTAAAGAGCGTCCAATCATTTGAAATAATATTCCAGTACCGTAAAGGGGCGACGAGAGTTGACACTTTTTCATCGGAAAATTTCCAACGATAGAGGCAGCTGGCGAATTCATGTAGGACCTGGGTACTGATGGCAGGATAAATATCTTCAGTGAAGAACGGCCGCAAAATCACTTTTGCTTTTTCGTGCTTAGAGCCCGCATCTTTGTCAACTGCGTATACCAGAATGTTTGTGTCAATGAATACGGGGTTCATGGCACTCAACGGTCATATACTTCGTCTCTAACAAACTTCTGGCCTCCGCCTGAGAATCCCTCTTCGATCAACGCCCATGCCTGGCGCTGACTGTCACGGTATCCTTTTCGCTCTGAAATTTGAAGTTGTTTTTCAAGAAGCTCGCTTACAACCGCTGACAGCGACTTGCCTTCATCGACTGCAAAATGCTTGGCTCGCTTACCAAGTTCATCAGGTATTCTAAGTGTAACGTTCATATAAATTCCCTCTTGGATAATATCATAGCACACAATCCAGCAAAATCAAACTGTGTGCTGCACGCTGTAGATGAATTTTAATGCTCACTCGAACAAGTGTTTGCTTATCTTTGCATCAAAATTCAAACAACAAAACTTGTAATGCCTGGTAACGTTTTACTCGGGTTAAAGAACCCAAGCTACTTGAGCGCCGACACCTCAAAATGCTTAAGTTTCAAATGAGTAACCTCCGAGTTCGCATTGCTAACTCTGTTAAAATAATAGGAAACTTGGTGTCAGGTTTCAGGTGTCAGAAAACAATCTGGAACCTGAACACTGACACCTGAAACCTAACAAAAACCCTTAAGTTTCAAAGGGCGACTATTGGGCTCGCTAACGCTGCCCCATTTAATATAAGACGAAACTTTAATTGTGAATGACTAATTGATAATTTTTCCGTTTTTTGGTTTTAATCATTCACAATTAGTCCTTGACAATTCACCATTCACAATTCTTAAGTTTCAAATGAGTTGAAACAAATCTTGTTATCCAGCCACTTGATAATATAGCCAATTATCAATTGAAGCTATTAATGGAATAATTTTAGCAAATTATTGTCTTTGATTCGACCATAACATTTTAATGCTCCAATAATTTTCGTTTTATAAAGCAATGAAAAACGAAAAACCACCAAACGTACTGTTTCACGGATCTACCTTTCAGCATTTATATCTCTCTGCTAAAGTTGTTACCGAGGAAAACTTCCGCGCTATTGGAACATATTTTACCGAGTTTAATTTGAGAAGTGATCCTACGGAAGCAATTGAGGATGCAATGATACGGCTTAGGGATGAAAAATATAGTAAAGATACCCCATCTATTCTTATTTTAGACCTGGATAAAAACATTACTGAGCCTTATAGGATTAGAGATTCTCACTGGGCGGTAAAAGAACTATACGTGAATAGTTTTTTTATACATTTCCCATGCGACTATACGTGGGATTTTAATTGGCTTAATAAGGAAATTTCCGAAACTGTGGACGAGATGTTACGAGGCTGGGCAGATGATCTGCACAGTTTTGTCAGGTATGAGTTTTTGAAATATGAAAAAGAGAAACTGCGTAATCGTAATGTAAAATTATTAGAAATAGATTATAGCTTACCCGCATTCTATCAAGGTGTTAAATATCTACCCATTCTTGACTGATCGAATGGGAATTTCATACTTCATACACCAACGATATATCGTTTTTTCAGGTATGCCTGTTGCATCACACAATTCTTTGGCGGTGCAATTTTCATTTCGTAAAGCATATAATGTAGGATATTCTAATTTTACATTGTTAAGCACTATTCTTTTAGAAGGGATTTTGAATATTGTTTTTCCCAAATCATCTGAGGTTATAACCGATGTTTTTGATTCTAAATTCGCTTGATAAAGAACGGTGTATAATTCTCGACAGTTCCATTGCCAGTCATATGATTTAAATAGTTGTTTACATAATTCACTCAATTCTTTGGATGATTTTCTATTGTTCCCTTGTAAAATATTGAAGAATTTAAGAAAGCTATTCGCAAGAGGAAGGATATCTCTTATATACTTGCGCAACGGAGGCATCATTATTGATGGTATCTTTTGAATTTCACGTTTAGCTTTTGGGCTTGATTTGACTTCTTCAACTAAATTTTCAAAACTGTGTTCTGAACATATAATAAGAATCGTTTCTTTTGGAACTATTACCGTGTCGGCATTACTTGATGGTCTTATTTTTCTTTCATGGCAAATTGAATATAATTCTTTCTTTTTGGGAACGGATAGATTGTGAAGACATTGGAAACAAAGTGTCATGGGGTTAAGTCGAACGGGCTTTCCATCCTGGATGCCATTCCCTAGTAAACTAATATCCATATTTCTTTGATTCTTAAATTCTCGTGGAATTTGATTATATATCTGATCAGATACACAACCTTTCTTTTCAAGATATATAGGAATAAATGGTGACTTTTCTTGTTTTTGCCGATGAATATAATTAGCGATAAATTCCATGCCTGATCCTTCTTCTCCAATAACCATTAAAACATTGTTGTGCAGTTTAGATTTGATCTCACGCAAAGCATCAACGCCTAAAAGTTTTAGATTTTTTTCTTCTTTTTTACCTGCCCATAGGTTGGTATCGATATCATTAAGATCAATCTCACGTATTCGTTTTTGAGTTCTTGTTTTTTCATTGGATGAATTGTCACTGTGTTCAAGTTTGTTATCAAACGATAATGATTTTCCAATAACGACATAGCCTATATAACAATAATCATCCTTAAAGAAAATTTTGTCGATGTGAATTCCTGCAGGGCATGGACTTTTCAGTCTGTCATCAGAAAGGATGTCAAAATCTAAATTGATTTGCAGATCAGTACTGGTAATTGTGCCATTAAGCAGACGATCTAATCTTGTTTCCAGTTCACGTCCTAGCTTCTTCCGCTGATCTTTTGGGGTAAATTCGAGTATATGATCGATAAACTGAAATATTGAATCAGAACGTTCTTTTATACCCCTTTCTTTGAACAGTGAGTGATATTCTTCATTGCAAAAGCAGAAATTTTTGTCCTTATCAAAAATAAATATTGGTACGTTTGATTTCTCCGCTATCAATGGAAAGGGTATTAAGTCTAATTCAGGGTACAGTTGAGGATTTTTAATCGAAGATAATTTGGGAGGCAAGGGGTTGTGCCGGGTATCACCCAGTCCATGATCATCGACCTTATAAAGATACATGAGACCAAAAAGAACTGATTGATATCTACAAAGATGTATAAAGGCATCGTAAACGTGGGCATATTCTATGCTTGTCCCATTCTGAAAATCGAATCGTACTGTTTCTTCTGCATACTCTATCATCTTATCTTTGAAAAACTTTGCGACATTTTCCTGCCTTTGAATAAAATGATCCTTAGAATACTCCGGGATAAAAGTCATTGAAGCCTCAACTGAATCAAAAAGAGGTCCTCCTAGAATACATTCTTCTTTTTGGGAAAATTGGGTGCAGTATGCCTGATTTACTGAATTTAGAATGTGACACCGTTTCCAATCATCTGCTTCTATCTCTTTAACAGAATACATTGGTATTGTTGATTGAGATATAACATCACCAAGTAGAATATCATTTATATTCATAATTTAGACTCAAAATTAAACTATCACTTACTGCCTGAATGCATAAAAATGACGAATTGCCACTGTAAAGCTAAAATGGCAAAATAGCTGATTATTAATGAGAATCAAAAACAAACATTAAGAATATTCTTTTTTCAACGAGAATCAGATTTTCTCACTGAGAATAGTCCATTAAGAGTGCAATCTCATTCCCCACCGAAACTCCCCAAAAAACTACTATAAAGTTTGTAACTGCCTTATTTATAATAACCTAAATGCAGTCTTAAGAAATTGGCAATTATTATGCATGTCTAATTTCAACCAATTAAATAAGGATATGTAAATGAGCAAACATCATAATCTCATATTTGAAAATGTAGAATTGTCTTTAGACAACATTCCTTTTTATATGGAAAATAAATACGTACGTCGGGAAGCTCCTAAGGATTTTCCATATCACCAGGAAATACATCATGTAAATCAAGCTATGCCATCACCCCAGGATTATGTACAATCCCACACTCATCTTGTAGCTGAAATGAATATTATAATCGGAGAAAGTCTGATATACAATATCTTATTGGGTGACAAAACC
>JAJFLO010000250.1 GCA_021772675.1 Verrucomicrobiota bacterium
CCGTAATCCCGATCATAATACTTTGATTTTGAAGTTGTTCTGCTGTGGCAGCTGAAGGTTTTTCGACGGTAATACCGGTTTCCTTAACAAAACTGGTGGTAACAATGAAAAAAATAAGAAGAATGAAAACCATATCGATTAATGGTGATATGTTTATATCCGTTTGATTATTGCCATTACCTTTATAATGATCGTAAATCCTTGAATTCATTCTATTTAAATCCGTTTTTTCATGATTTTACACATATTTAAATTTAGCCATTTTGTCACAACTCGGTCGCTGGGGACATCGCCCCTCCAAAAGCGCTATTCGAAGTTAAACCGCCTGGAGGGTCGATGTCCTCAGCGACCGTATTTTGAGGTTTATTTGAGATTGAATATTGTGATGCAATATAGATTAGAACGTTTTTAAATGAAAATAGCAACGCTATGTCAGAATTTAATTTATCAATATTAACACCTGAAGGAGTTGCCTACGAAGGCAAAGTGCGATCCGTTATCGCTCCCGGAAATGATGGATATTTTGGTGTTTTGAAGGATCATGCACCAATGATTGCCGCAATTATTCCCGGTGGACTCAAAGTTATTAATGGTGGGGAAGAGTATTACGCCGTGAGCAGTGGTTTTGTCGAGGTTCAAGCAAACCAGGTTAATTTCTTAGCAGACCATGCAGAAAAAGCCAGTAGCAATGAAGATGCTCTCGAAAAAGCCTCGAAATTCCCAACGAAGTAACCTAAATATTAAAACGATTTAACCACCCGCTGCGCTTGAGATCACAGAGAGCTCAGAGAAAAGATTGCAAAACGATCTTAATTATTCGAGAGTGGTGTTTATTATAAAAGTTTTGGGAAAAGAGTTTGAGAAAGAACACTTTTTCAAAAGGGTTTGTCTCAACCAGAGCGGAGCGAAGTGATGGTCTTTGTTATTTTTTATTTCAATACCTTTCGTGTAATTTCGCGTGTTTAGCGGGAAAATTTTTTTAATAAATAACGAAATCTATTACCAATATGAAATTAACCTTTCTTAGTCATTCATGTTTCTTAATCGAAACGGCAGACCACACCTTAATTATCGACCCATTCCTAACCGGCAACCCCAAAGCTCAAGTATCCGCAGATGACATCAAATGTGACTATGTCCTTGTTACCCACGGTCATGGTGATCACATTGGTGATGCTGTTGCTATCGCGAAACAAAACGATGCAACCATAATCGGTAACTACGAAGTCGCTACCTACTGCGGCAAAAAGGGAGCCAATGCCCATCCCATGCATATTGGCGGCAGTTGGAATTTTCCGTTTGGCAAAGTAAAACTTACCATCGCCCATCACGGATCTGGTCTGGATACTGACGATGGATTTATTTATTTAGGTAATCCAACAGGCATGCTTATTTTCGTTGAGGGCAAAACAATCTTCCATGCTGGTGATACTGGCTTGTTTCTCGACATGAAATTAATTGGTGAACTCCATCCAATTGATGTCGCTATTTTACCTATCGGTGACAATTTCACTATGGGTATCGACGACGCTGCGAAAGCCGTCGAGTTCCTCAATCCCAAAGTCGTTATTCCCATGCATTACAACACCTTCGGCTTCATCGAAGTTGACGATCAGGAGTTCAAACAAAAAGCATCAGCAAGTGGGGCAGAAGTCAATATTTTAGAAGTGGGGCAGAGTTATGAAAATTGATATTTTACTGAATCGTAGGTTTGGCTCAAATACCTTTGAATATGAAAAATGTGATTGAACATTGAAGTAATACAACAACTGTTTCATGTTTCGGAATCTTTTATCTCAGTTTTCGGTTTATTGTTGTTGTAGGACTTTACATTTTGGAAGACTTGCGTTATCAATTCTTTCCATAATCGGCACGAAGTTTCATGATCGATTTTCCCCTCTTTTTCCGCTATTTGAATTAGTTTTATAGCAGCCGTTACATCTTCAGGAAGAAATCCTTCATCTACTTCTGAAACTCTAAGAGCCTTTTGGATAAAAGTAAAGAATCCTATTAGAAAAAAGCCTACTGGTCCTATACCTACTTCAATGTCAAGAGGCTTGACTATTGATACATCTAAAAACATAAGAATAACACCAAAGAGTATTCCACAGGCCGTCCTACGTGGATGAATATGGAATAATTTCTTTAATGTGTTAATTGCGATTGCGACACCTTATTATATTGGTTATTGCGAATGGTTGTCAGTTGATCCAATTCTTGCGTCAGCCTCATCGCCTAGTTCGTTTCTCAATTTTTTGTTAAATTCCGGTGACAGGAAGCACTTTTTCGATACCGATGATTTTTTAAATCCTCGTTGGTATAATACAAAATTAATAGCGTGACACGATTCCCAAGAACTTTGCCCATAAGAACCGTTCTTTAGATGTGCTTTAAACTGATAATGGAAAAAAACCATCATCGCGACACTTACTAGAGCAACGACGCCAATCAACCAGCCTGTCTTTGTTTCTAAAAACTGAAACATATATATGTAGCAAAAAAGGCTAACCCCTATCACAAACAGTGCTTGCATTAATTCAAGGTTTTTATTATTTAGGTATATCACTAATTCTTGAGGGTATTTTTTTCTGATTTGGGCCGTGACGTCATCCCAATAGGCCGGTATGAGATCAAACATGTGACAAACGAACGTTGCAAATATCAATATCATAATACATTGCAACATTCCATATGACCGGAGTATGTCACTATCTGTAACCTCCAGCGTCCCTCCCGATATGGATACTAGTTCAACATATGCTGGCCCCATTGCATGTTTTTCTAGATGGTCAGTTCGAATTTGCTCTAAATTTTTCACCTTGGCTTGAGTATCAATTAAGATATTTCCCGCAAAGCATACGGCAACTATAGTGATAAGCAAAAATGCAAAAATGCGCATAATATTCATGTATAACTCTTTCTAATTTAATTTGATTAATTATCCTCCGTGGAGGAGGTAGAACCCCCGTTTATTCCACTCTAGACAGCTTCAGTCCCCAAATTACTGTTTCTCATAGAGATCGCCATCGGAATCTCTATAACATTTATCTTCGAATTCCGGAAAATGCACGAGTCTTGCGATTCAGAAAACTTGAAGTACAATACTATTTTTCAAGGGAAAAAACTCTATTTATGCTACAAAAATAACCGAATTCGCTGGTAACACAACTCCTTTGCGAAAAATTGTTCAAACTTTAATTGAAAAATCTTTCAC
Source organism: Verrucomicrobiota bacterium (assembly GCA_021772675.1). Lineage (GTDB taxonomy): Bacteria > Verrucomicrobiota > Lentisphaeria > JABSQK01 > JAJFLO01 > JAJFLO01. Next base: position 3,215 of record JAJFLO010000250.1, read on the forward strand.
ATTTACTGTTCCGTTCTAATATTACTATTTTATTCAATGTCTATCAAAGTTCTCTAAATATATTTTTTTTCTCCATCAATAAACCACACCTCAACTATAAAATAATACGTATATGGCAAAATATCAAAAGGTGCGGTGACTTTAGGTTAAAACGGCAGTGCACTAACGTTGTAAGATTTGATTCTAAATAATTAACTCCATGTAGAATAGATATGTATTCTTTGTACACATATTTACATGCGAGATATTAAATGAATTTGATAAGTTGCATCAATCGTCACATATATTATCGGCACAACGCGAGACTGATTTAATAACTTTGGCCATTAATAAAATAAATTTTCCAAATTTTGGTAATAATGAGAAAATTATACTGGAATTTCATTGAACCCAATAATTTAACTATACCAATCGCGGAAAAGTTTTTGGAATGTTCTTCTAAAATATCTGCCTGCAATGAAAATGAATGCCGCAAAATCTACCGCTTGCAGAATATCCCAAATTCTCCTCCGCTTCAAGCACAGGAGGAGTAAGATTTAAGGGAATATCGTTATTATTAACATCGACTCCCACAATTATTTATTTTTTACGATCAGGCCTCTGGGCGTATTCCCTGATGCTCTGTCCACCTTACAGCTTTCTCGAAAATATTGAAGATTCCTATCCCGAATATTTCATGTTCATTAAAAAGGTAGGAAAAACTCCATAATATATATTATACCTGAATCCGTGATGTTTTTTTTATGTAGCTGTAAGGCATTAAATTCACAGGCGTCGTAACGATTGCAATAGTTTGCTAACACAACAGATGCATAAAAAGAATGCTATTCTGCTATCTATGGCAGAACTATCGCGAAAATGTTCTCTGCCTATTAGGTAAAAGTTTTTATACCTATCGTTATGGATCCAGGTTATATTTAATTTTTTACTGGTGGTCACGTCGTGGTTAAAGGAGGCATATTGCTTGTCAGTCAAGCAGATCTAAAAATGAAATTCTCTTAAGGGGTTTTCGTTAATATTACATAGGCTCAATAATATACGCTGGCAAACACCTACCATTGCAATGTCACACTACGATCGGCAAATATTCATATATACAAAATAAGAATCAGAGGATAGACAGTTAGAGAAAAGGTAACATGAATGCGTCAAACGATTCAAATCTCCCACATCAAGTGAAAGTTTTAATTATGTGAAAGAGAACATTCAGAATGGTTATTTTTAGAGTAAGTTGTAAACTAAGCCGAGAAGTCTATGTAAAAGACAACTTAAAGCTGATTTTTGAAAAGAAAAAATTGGGAACAAAATTAATAACATTTAACTTATTGAAATAAAGTAAGTTCAGCTTTTTTACGAGCCATGAATAGTCTTGAACTATAATCTATTATCGGTAAGGAAAAAATGGTATCAGATATAATTACAGACAAATCGACACTTGTTGAAAAAGAAATTGAGTTTCTCATCAAGTCCATTGAGGAACTTTCTAAACACTGTCGCAACATACTCTTTATTTTATCCATTAGTTCTGTTTACGTACTTATTGCAGCGTTTTCCGGTACACTTGAAGAGAAATTAAAACTTCCAGTTTTAAATGTCGACGTCTCGACTGGAGATTTTTTCATGTTTAGCCCAATTATAATTTCGATTGTCTATATCTATCTTCACATATACGTAAGAGAACTCAGAGATCGAATTTTTGTGTTCAAAAAAATCGATTTAGAATGTAAATATGTCCCGTATTCAGAAATGTTATTGTTTCCGTGGATACTGATATTTTCTGAAAATTACAATCAGTCTTCTGGAAAGCCAAAGTCAGGAATGGAAGATCATATATTTCTGATAACGAATCTTACAGCAAGGTTTTCGATTTGGTTATTAGGACCGCTTGTATTATTAGCCTTGTGGCTTCAACACATTGGGGAAGAGAAGATTCTTTCGATAGTTCCGTGTATCGCAGTTATTGGTAGCAATATGGCCAGTTGGTATTACTCCCAGCGGGCAAAAAGTGTAATTATCACGATATTCATTATGAGTGGGTTGATAATAGGAATTACTCTTGCGTCGATTCCAGAACTCCGTTCAGTTTTTTATTTAGACTTAGTCTGGGACTTGACTAAACATAAAGTGAATTCTACAAAAAATAATACAGACTTGCTTAATCCATTTGGTATAATAGCTATGAACGTGAGTGGCTTCGGTTTGGTATGGTTCTTTCACTATTTTCAAGACTTAATGGAAATTAAAATTCTGTACTTTCTTGAGAAGCATTCTAGGTTAAAAAGTATCTTGGAAAACTCTAAATTTTTTGCAATGATTTTTATTTTTAGCTTTCTACTGTTATTGACAATGACAATATATGCTTACTTTTACCAGTAGCTAACTCAAAACACGCTCTTTCAATTTATTGTGACGTATGGAGACCTGAATAATATTAAATGATATAATTCGGGACGCTTCATAGCGTCTCTTTTTTATTTTACACTTTTTTATCCATTGATGCGACGAAGACATACCACTACTTTAAATAAAATACAGCAATAAGTAGATTACTCAACGATTAGGCAGCTATTTCATCGACTTGAGC
>JAJFLO010000026.1 GCA_021772675.1 Verrucomicrobiota bacterium
TCCGGTTCAGAGCCGGTATATAATATTAATGCAATTTCTACGACTGACGAGATTGATGATTCAGATTTTGACAAAGATGCGACACACGAATTGATAAACTTACTACTTACTCAGCCTGAAGTGACAGAAATAGCAGTGGACCCGGCAGCGGTTGTTGAATTAGTGCCGGCAGATGGTACATTAGACAGCAGAATAATTATAAGAGGTGAACGTGACAGTTTAGACCCGGGTTCCCGTCGTGATATGGATGCCTGGTTTCAGGTCAAAGTTAAAACCGTTGGCATTAACCTGCACGGCTTTGAATCCGATGTTCTTGTGTCAGATGCCGATGAACAGCGTCCTCAGGGTCCTGGAGTGTTATACAAGGCGGGCAATACAAAACTCAGCTTCACCAGCTCAGAAGCCGGAAATACCGACTTTAAATACTGGCTGCACTTTGTACCTGGAATGATCAAGTTTTCGAACATAGATATTATTAATCCCGGTTTTGAAGTTATTAAAATTGAAGTAACTCCCGACACGGATTATTCAATAACCGATTTAACCTCATTCACCGATGTCAAGCTTGTTACAGAAGTACGTGATGAACCGTATTCCGAGGATAGTGTCAGTATTTCCGGATTTAAGGTGAATTTAGAAGCGAAAGAACACGTATCAGGGATAAATTTCCAAATTATTCCAGAAGATGAGGAAGAGGATCCCGGAGTTTTTATTGATACTTCTACGTCTCAATTTTTGTACACAAGCACTAGACTAATTCCCCGTAAAATAGGACAGATTTCGGGTGATATGAAATTATTTTTTGACGAATCAGTACTCGGAATTTCTGACAGAACGAACAGTGATATAACCCGATTTCTCGCACCTGGTTTTGACGTTGATGATAATACAGCATTAACCGTAGACCCGTGGCGTGATGACGGCATTTGCACTGCCGAAATTGTTCTGAAAGGATTTGACAGTTCAGGTAATTTTATTTCTGAAGATAAAGTCTTGCTTTACACGACACGAGTGGACTCCTTAACGGCGGTCAAGACAGAAAATACGTCAGTCTCCGTGAATCCAGGTGATATTCTTTGCAAAGATCAAAATCAGAGCATTAATTTAACGGTCACAACTACCCCGAATATTAGCGATTCCGAGGCAGATAACCTGATAAAATGGGAAGTCTCACCAGTAGGAGCCGGTTCTTTTTCCGATAGCACGGGCAAGACGGCAGTTTGGGTCCAGGCGGAAGATTTTGTATCATCTGTCGAGAATGATGTGGTGATTACACCCACGTGTGGTATTGCCAGTGTACCCCAACTGAAATTAACAGTCATTAGTGTTATCGGAAGCACGATCTGCGTCAGTCCAGGTAGTACTGCCAGTTCGAATCCTCTTGCACCGATAGACCCGGCGATACTAAGCAGTCCATCGGTAACCCTGGCAAGTGACTATTTTAATACTCTGACGCTAGCCAACTGGACTTTAACTGTATTATCTGGTGGGCATCCGCCACCGATACCATCAACAATAGGTAATATGTTTACCTCAATCAGCGTAGTTCCGGGGCCAGCCCCGTTAGTTCCTGCAACTTTGGAATTTACAGTGACAACGGTTGCTAATGCACCGTTCGGAGAATATGAAATCGTTGATCCTATTGGTCACAGTGAGCATATAATCATCTCCCCAAAGGTGGAGATAGTCGGTTACAAGTTTGGTGAATTCTCAACACCTGGAGAAGAAATAAATGAAAATGACGAAGAAAATCCAGAAAAACTAATTCTTTTAGTCAATGATGATGACGATGATGAAGCAGACTATACTAACCCTTTTACAAGGGATTTTGACGATACTTCAATTGGTGATTTCGATAACGATATTATAAGAATTACACTGAAAAGGATTGATGATGTAACATCTTCAATAACCGGAGGTTTCATAGAATTGACTATATCTCATCCTTCCTCAGTTCGAATTTTTCAAAATGCTACTCAGATACTAAACGATTATTCGCTTTCTTTAAGTAATCTTCAAGGAAGCCTTCAAAATATTGTCAATCAAGATATAAACCTATATCTTGAAGGATTACAACCTGTTAGAGATTTGAAGATTAGTTTTTCGCTTAAAGGAAGCGATGGAAATATTATTGCTGAGGATGAAATTCATATGGATATTATCAAAGTGTATTTTTCAAAAGCAGATGATTTTGCTTTTGATGATTATCCATATAGGTATATAAATTATCGTCCCAAAGCAAATCAACTAATAAAATTGGGTGAAAATTGTAAAATTCAGTTAAATATTCTACCTCAAAATCCAGAAATATTGAACGCTTTAGAAATCATTAAACCTGAGGGGAATGAGATTTCAATAACGCCAGAAGAAATTTCAAGCTCTTCGAACATATTTACATTAAATGCTACCCAACTTAATAATTTTCGATATCTAGTAAAAGCGAAGGATAGTGATGAATCAAATACTTTAGCAGTGCTTGATGTATATTCATTAACAGATCATGAATTTACGTTAGGTCTATCAAGAGTTCTTATGCCCGATCCGAATAACGAATTTAATGTGACGCCGTTGGAGGAATCAACAAAAAATGCCATTATTCAAAGACTACAGAACACTTATGGGCAAGTTTTTATTTCGTGGAATATTACATTCAGACCTGACATTTCTGCAAATTATGATGATCCATTTGTGGATGATGATGCATTAACACAAGGCCATGATGGAGAAGAAGATGAAATAATAGATAATAATCCATTTAATAGTTCACATAACTTCTTTTCATACTTACTCGCCAATATGGGAAATTCATTAATTGGAGAAAATGGGAGTCAACTAGGAGGATATGTAAACCCAGATAAGAGAAATAGTAACTTTATAGATTTTTTCAATGTTAGTAACACTCCGTATTATATCGCACATGAATTAGGACATAATGCTTTCGAATTTGAAGATGTATATAATAGTTTCTTGCCATGGAGGCTAAATGATGACAACAATTTAATGCATAATGGCGGGGGAACAGTTTTGCGTTACTACCATTGGGAAAAAATTTTAGAGTTTCTTGAAGCAATGAACGAAAATTAATAACTCAAATAAATATAAAATGAAAAAACAATTCTACTTTTGCATCTTTCTAAGCATCATATATGGATTCTATTTCGATAATAAAACACTTGGTAATACAGAAGAAATTGTATCTCAACATATGTTAGGTTATCTGGGATACAATGACGTAAAAGGATATGAATTCATTGAACTACTTGCTACACAAACTCCCAAAGTTATGCATGAAATTTCGAAATTTGAAAAACATGAATCTCCAAGTATTAGACATTGGGTAACCGTTTATTACGGCAAAATCATATCAGATTATTCAAATAACATAAATAAAAGAGATCGATTACTACTGATCGAAAAATTGGTTTTTGCACTTAACGGAGAATCATCAGATTTAACAAAAAGAAAAATAAGAGAAATTCTTATTATTCGAGGAAAAAAAGATTTTAGCGATAAAGCATATGATCGGCTAGATGAAATGTTCCAAAATTCAGTATTAGACAGTTTCATGATTCGTCTGTCGGGAAAACTAAATTTTGCCGGTACACGACTAAGATTACAAAAGATTGTTGATGAACGATTTAAGAAGGAAAAAGAGGCTATTGATGAGAAAGTTATATTAACATATAAAGTTTATCACCAATTGTTAACAAACGGCAGCGAAAAAACTAGAAAATATCTTGAAGAAACTCCTTATGGGAAAGCTTATTGGCGACATGATTTTACGGAGAGTGATGATCAGATTATAGCTCAAAATATGAGCCGGAAAAAAGTCACCAAATTTAATCGGAGAAAATATGGAAAGAGTTGGAGTGCATGTCTTGCTTTGGCAAGAATGGGAGATGAAGATATGGTTGATTATTGTATTAATACTATAAAGAGTGAAACTGATTTACTAAAGGTATTCACAAAATTAGTTGATGATTTATCATATATCAATCATTCTAAAGCGACAAAAGCACTTATTAATTATGCCCATTTCGATGGTATAGTAGAAACCGATTCCATACCTGCAAAAATGTTATGTCGCTACGCAATAAATGCATTGTCAAGATCTTTGCCGAACTTCCCATACAAGGATATATCTTGGAATACTGCGAAGAAGAAAGACATTGAATTAGCACGAGATTGGCTGGATAAGAGGGCCGAGTCAGGGGCAGACATAAAGTTTTAAGTGGCCGAATTAAGGTTACCCCTATTGACCTAAAAATATCACGATTAATTCACCATCATCGGGAACCGGGGGAACAGTCTCGTTAGACGGAACCGTATATCTCCACGGAATCCAAGGCGGAACTCGCCATGAGGCCGTTGTCGCTAATGATGGATCATTTTTCATCGATGTCCTGGCATCATCAAATCAAGACACCTTTTACGTAGTGTATTTCAGTACCCCGAAAACCACAATTGATAACTCAAGCAACCGCCTTTTCAGTCTGAATATAACCATAAAGAGACCAAATGAGTAAATTTATCAAGAATAAATATTTTGCGGTTTTAGGGAAATTCAAGAAGACATCTTTTTATACTGTTCTGCATTCACTGTCGAAGTTCCTTCTGGACAAATTGTTTTGTCTGGTAGGAAAAACTGATAACTTTTCGCTTTCTTCCTATCGTTCTCCTTTAAATACTGTTTACTGTCTTTTCCTTGGGTTTAACTGCTTACTGTTCACCGGTCTTCTTGTCCTTCCCCAGGTTGTCGATCAAACAAAAAATGAAGGGGGTGTTATCGGCTCAAGCAGCCGTCAACAGTTATTCACGGCACTCAAAGACGCGATGGGCGCTTTTAAAGTTCCGAAAGGAGTTCTGAAAGATATAGAGATATCCCCTGACAATCAACGTTTTTATACTATTTTTAGCGGTACTACAGACGGGTATATAAGCGCCTACTCCCTGGTGTCAACAGACACCGATCCAGTGGCGGCATTAACATTCGATGACTCATCCGTATTATCACAGATCGAGTCTCCACAGTCTCTTGCGATCAGTCGGGATGCATCTCTTGCTTTTATTGCTGGGAACAGCCGTGTGCAGGCCATTAATATCAAGCAAATAACCGTTTATGATGCAGAAACTGATTCAAGTGTTGTGAAGAATATTTTCGATTGGGAAGAGGTTGTCTCTGTCGACGAAACGGGAAATGAACGCACTCGGAATTATACAAAAATTGCTGTTGGCCCCAGCGGAAAATACTTATATTATTTAGCCGATTTCAACATTCCGCGCTCAACTGAATTTGTTGATGATACGGTATTTGGAGAATTTGGTCGTTTTTTGATAGACAGTCGACTTGATGTTATTTCAACGCAGACGTCGGCACCGGATTCACCAGTCCTCAATGTTTTGGCAGGTACACAATTTCGTTTTTCTTTTGCCAAAGAATTAAAAAGACCGTCAGGCCAAACTTCTTTTACAGGTCCATTTGCTATGGCAATTTCGTCTGACGAAAATTATGCGTTAGTAAGCGCTGAGGGCCGGATAAATGAAGGGACATTTGATCCCGTGCTGGGGCACATTCCGGGAAAAGACGATGATTCCGGCGGTATTCTCGTTCTTGATCTGCAGCATGATGGTGACTATTTACAG
>JAJFLO010000251.1 GCA_021772675.1 Verrucomicrobiota bacterium
AAATGGCATCAATCCAAGGGCTTATCTTCGGTATTACTTTGAGAAATATATCGAAAAGAACGGTAATATGAGTCGGGAAGAAATAAATTTGATGCTACCAGGGAAACTAAAAGATAGGATTATAGTAAAAAACGATTTGGCCTTTAAATAACTTCCTATTTTGGGAAATCGAATATCGAATGTCGAACAAGAAATAATTAATGTCGAAAGATAACAGAAAATATGATCTTGAAGATCGGCTAGTAGATTTTGCCATCCGAATTATTCGCGTCGGTGAGTCTCTGTCGAAAACAAAAACGGGTAATCACATCGCCGGACAGCTTATTCGCAGCAGAATGTCAACTGCTCCCAATTATGGAGGAGCTTAAAAAGCTGAATCTCGACCCAACTTTATCCACAAGATAAAAATATCGCTTAAGGAACTCCGGGAAACAGGGATTGGGTTGTTGATGATTGACAAAGGCAATTTTATTATTTCAATATAAGAACTGAAATCGCTGACTACCGCAATTAACGAGCTTATTTCAATTTTTGTCACAAGTATAAATACGGCCAAACACAATCAGGAAAAAACTTAGTGATTCAATATTCCTTATTTGATGCCTGTCAGTTTTTGCGATTCAACACAATGGATCGACAGCTGAGTGGATTTAGAGGTAACATTATAGGAAAAAGTAAATTGCCAAATCTTCCGTCGCAAATTAGGAAGTTATTTAATTCCCGTTCCTTAACGTCACGGATTCAGGTGAAAGTATATACACTAACAATCGGGCAAGCTAAAATAGAATTGTAGATTACTTCTTTTCTCCGGTGAAGTTTTTCATAAACATCTTACCGGTATATGTTTTGCGTGTCGTCACCGCGTCCCAAAAGGGTTCCCCCGATTTGGAATGGAACGAACGCTCGAAAAATGCCCGGATTGACGCATCAAAAAATGACTCGATGATCGCTGGAGTACCACATTGATAAGGGGTGGCATGGGTAAATAGCTGATAGGCCCTGGCCAGCTCGTTTAGATAGTCAGGAAGAGACATACCGTTATCATTTTGTTTTTGCAGTGTATTCAACGCATTCTCTATGCGCTTTAGCGCATGCGTCTTTATTGTATGATGTCTTTGGCCTATGGGATGTTTCACCACAATCGTTTTTATATCTAGATTATCAATTCCTTCCTCATATTCACGAAATTTGAATGAACAGCCTTTTTCAATTTTACTTCCTAACTTCAAGCCAATTGCGATGCTTTTTTCAAATGAATTTGGGGAAAATCGACCTACAATAAAGTTGTAATACTTTTCGTTGCGTGTCTTAGAACCTGGTGGAAGAATCTGGTCACCAGCCGGACATTGATCGGTTACTTTGATTTTCTTGCCGTATTTAAACGCGATAATAAGTCTTTCGTGTTTCTCTGCAATCTTTTGACGGGTTGATGCCAAACGATCCATTAGCTCCTCAATTTTTTCGACGGTAAATTTCTGTTTAGAATTGCGAATAGCTATTAAACTCTGCTCTACCGATTGGATTGATTTCCCCATTTCCTGAACAAAATATTTATTTTGATCCGACGAATATCCGTAGGCAGCTTGTACAAGGAATTCTCCATAAACACTTGATTCTATAGGTTTGAGATCATCGAGCTTACTCAGACGGGCTGGCTGTCCGGACCCGCCGCCATTTTTTTTCAACCATGTGTCGGTATTAAATTCTACTTTGCTATCGATTAAACGGGTGATCCTTTTGGCTACCTCGAGATCAGCCTTCAATTTTTCAATTTTTGCTTCAATTTCCTCCTTTTTATGGTTGAATGTTTTTATTTGTCGCCGATTCTTTTTCCTTGCATAATCAGATGTAGGCGTATTTGTCGCCTCTTCTATCTTACTTTCAATATCCTCAATGTCTGTCTTCAGCCTGGTGATTTGCGCTTCGAGGTCAGTCGCAGTCGATACATTGTATTTATCAAGCAGGGACTTACGGGAAAACTTCAGCCAGGTGTCAAAATCAGCAAGGGCTTGCTTCCAAAGCGGATAATGTAGGGTATTTTCCATGAAAGCACGTTGTTCTGCTTCTGTGTTGGCAATTTTTGTCTTAAGATCCTGGATTTCTTTGTTTATCAAATTGTCATTAGATTTCTGCTTCAATTGCAACGACTTTATTTCCAGATCAGAACGCAACTGCAGCAGTTGATCTGCTAACTCGTTATACCTTTCACGGCTTGTTCCGGGGTCATTATTTTCGATTTGCTGGTCTAGACGATGTTTTAACCACGCGAGCTTTTCAATGGTTCCCTGAGTAAACAGCGTCTCTGCTTCAGCCGCATCGATATCCAATATTCGTTTAGCATAACCACAGCCCCGGCTAGTGGGATCAAAAAAGTACTGCCACAGCGTACCTTCTCGGTGATTATAGCGATCAAGAATGGAAATTGTTTCCAGCATTTCCACTGAGGTATCTCCAAGTTTTTCCCGAAGGCTGACATACTCTTGTCCTTTATTCTTGAATAGCTGATGAATTGTGGCGGGATCAACGTCGTGAGCTTTGAGAAAACTTTCCAGCCCACCCGTTTCAATACGGTGCGCAAAGTATTCGCTTATCAGAGTACTCGGATGAATTGTGTGGGTTTCTCCCGGCATATCCAGTGTGTGGCCCGGTGACAATCCTTCCGTAGGTAAAGGCTTGAAATGCATGCCGTGGATGCCCTCATGCATGATCAGATATTGTAGTAATTCAAGGTCAACGTCTGCCATACGAGTCGCTATAACCAGATTTCCATCAAATTCCTGAGCAAAGGCTTCTCCGATTTCTCCTTTATACTTTTCAAACCGAACTGTCAGACGCGTGTTACTTATGTCTGCATCCAGAGTTATATACCGTTGCAATTCAGCGACGATTTCGGGAGAATTCGCATTTGGACTTTTTGTTAGCGTTTTAATATTTGCTTCCAGAGTTTCTGTTAGCTTAGTGACTAATTCTTCAGTCCGTTTGGAAAACGCGGTTTTAATCGCTTCTGGGAAAAACAGATATCGGTCATCATTCGGCGTCACCAGCAGAGTGAAATCATCATCCATCCGATAGGCTTTCGATCCGTGTGGAACCGTCCCGTCCGGAAGGAATTTTTCTGCTGATTCCGGCAACGGACACTCTTGCCCTTTTGCAGGCACCTCCACCGTGCAGGACTCAACCTTTTCTATTGCCTGTTTCAAATCCGGGTTTATATCAGGACTATATTTTCTGGCACAAGGCTTGATTGGATTACCTGAAGGATTGGTCGTTTCCGAGGCCCTTACATTTCCCCTTGAATTATCCGAAGTATTCGAATCGATATCCTGAGGTTTAGGCTCGTTCATACTCTTAGATTTGTTTGATGGAGAAGAGGCTCCGTCGACGTCTGCATATTTACCACCTAATCGACCCAACATGGCAAAGTTATGTTGGACTTTCTTCAACAGAAAATTCCCGTAACTGCTCGATTCGTTTGATACCGTAATGGTGGTTTTCTGCCCAGGTTGAAAGATATTCGGGTCCAATTGAAATTTCTGTATGAGTTCCGGCGTTATGATCGTTTCACCGCCCTCATATCGTAAACGGCTCGGCAGCACTTTTTTCCCTTTTGATGCGTCCCCAACCCGAATGACTACTTCTTCACCATCATAGTGACCTGCGTAGACACCGTCTTTTGCTTTCACAACATTATCAAGTCGTACTTCAAGTTCAAATGATGCGCGTAGTTTGGAAACAGGAGCTTGCTCAACGAATCCTTTAAATCGAACCTGAGGCAATCGCGCCATCAGCCTTTGTGAAAGCGATCCCACAACGATGCTGTTTATGATAACAGCTGCTACATTAAACTCTTCTTTACTATATGCTGCCCAAAGGGCTTCAACCGCAGTTCCGATAGTGGCATCTGAAAGTATATCGGCACCTGCTCCAATCTTTAGCAAATGCCCCGCATCCTTCAGCAAGAGGGATTGTCCTAACGCTCGAAAGATTGTTCCCTGGGCAATTGCGAGAACAAGTCGATCCAGTCGTAATTCCTGTCCACCAACGACACGTCCGATTGTATCGGTTACGGCTCCAGTGGTTCCCCCTGCCAATAGATGCATGAGCGGTTTGCTTCGGCTTACAGTTGCCCAAAACGGACTGAGATTTACGGCCTTTTCCAAGGCGCTTGCCCATTGATTAAGTCCTATACCCGTTGCGGTTCCAACCGCTGTCACCACCGAGGTCAGCAAATGTCCCCTTACTTTCTCCCAATAAATCTGGGACTCCCGCTGGAGTCGATTTACATGTGCTGGATCATCAATCAATACGCCGCCTCCAAGAAACATATCTGCAACTTCCAGAAAAGTTTGAGGTCCAGCAATGTGATCTATGAATTCAACAGCCATTCCGGTGCCGACACCGGTTCCTGTACCATAAAGAGCAGAAAGTGCCAGGCGACCGATGTAGCTGGCTTGAGTAACAGCTGCACCCCCACTGCCGATACCAGCTGTCAGGATAGTGATCGCTGTCGTGGCACTGACTACCAGTACCATTTTGGTAATTTCCCGGGCTGTTTCGTAGTAAGCAATATCATCGTCTATCTTAGCTCGGAATTCGTAGTCACTTAGCGCAATTTTGTCTATGGCGATAGCAACGGATATCAGATATGCCTTAATGGCTTCGTCCAGTTTAGCCCAGCATAGCCTGAGAAGCTTCCCGGCATTTTCGTATTCTTCATAAAGGGATGTTAACTGATCAACTTCCTTCAAAATTTCGGAACGATCAACGCTGAGATCCGATTCCAGCTGCCTAATTTTATCACGTTTTCTAGTCCACGTATCTTGTACACGGGTCAATTTCCCGATTGCACCCCAATAAATCTGAAGACAACCAAAACACTCTTCCTCTTTTATCACAGCATCATTCCAATAAGATGCATCGTAATTTTTATAAACATTTTCTCGCCGAAATTCTGCCCGCATGAGCCAATGTAAGATTTTCCACTCTCCTACAAATTCCAGTTTTCTCTCTTTGTTATCAGGATCATGGTATTGACTGTGGATCGTTTTTGCCCGTTCAAACAATCGATCATAATCCGATTTCAACGATCGTATGTTTCGGCCGCCAGTATTGGGTCGGAATACAGCGTTCAGTTCAGAAAATTTTTCCGTATCGATATATTTCTTCGTCAACTCTGGGTTTTTGATTTGCCATATCCTGCTTTTCAGAGTTGGCCGCAGCAGGAAATAATTGGCTTTCCCTTTTTCTTTATAGCTGAATTCGCTTTCAATATCTGCGTAAAGCGCGTTGCCGTATAGCGCTTCGTAGGTAATACGGATACTTAAACGGCGGTCGGGTTGCGATTCCAGATTATTGAGCAGTGTATAGGCGGCTTCATTATCAGTCCCGGTATCGATCGTATTGTCTATTCTGAAATATCCGCGAAGCGCCTGAGCATTGTATTTTTCCCAGGTAAATGAAGGGATAGGGATGCGGCCTCCCATAGCGGAAACCACTTTGTAAAGACTTGGAATTTTTGGGTTATTGTGGTCCACAATATTGGCCGGGTAAATGGCGCTGCCCGTGGATCCCCGTATCTCAAGAACCATCGAAAGAAGGTCATTGGGAAAAACAGAATTTTCTTCATCAGACTTGCCGGTTCGCCTGGTTAGACAAAGTTTGAATACGGCATCGCTGAAGACATTTCCTCGTTTGCTGCAGGCGTTATCAAATAACGCCTTCCAGGTAAGGCCAAGTCCCAGATCGCTCGGTTTCTCAAAATCTTTGTATTTCGCGAGATCGTTGCGATGTATGCCGTCGTCTTCATCGAGATACTCATCGTTGCTTAACTCCTCTATTTCACCAACACGATCTGCCATACGCAGTATTCCGCGTCGAACTTCCTTACTATCGATCCACGTGCCACTGACTTTAACCCAAGACTGATTTCCAAGCCAGCTTCCGGCTTGTTTTAGCTCACTGGAAGTCAGAAATCCATCATCGTCTTTGTCTATCCAATCAAAATTTTCAGTGACAAAATTCACCGAGTTTTCAATCTGACGTTTTGCTTTCGTTAGAATGAGATTATATACTTCGGCATAAAGCGAATTAACATCCTGAGTCGTGAACACATCAAATTTTGTTCGTCTATCGATGATTTCTTTCCAGAGGTTTGGCAATTCTTTGTGGAGAACGGATTCAAGGCGGAGCAGTTTTTCGAGTGTATCTCGCTCGGCTATTGAGAGCGCATCATCGTTCATTAGGCGGCTGGCTGGAAGACCTATTAATTCTCTGACACGGGAAATTCGTTTTTTCCATTCTTCTCTGGAATACGGAAATGCACCGGGTGGAAGCCCATTAGAAAGTAAGGCAAAATCGAGAAATTTCAGTGCACAGTCCTTGCGTAACTGAATCTCTCTCCCGGCAAGCTCTACTGATTGCTGGATATTTTTAGCGTCGGGCGACTTACCGTCTATTTCTGGCCAGGAAACACTGGATGCCGACAATTCATCTTTTAGCTTATTAAGCGCTGCAAGGAGTTCTTCCTGCCTCATTTCGCTCACACGCTCTGAAGCTCCAAGTTTTTTCAAATAGCTATTTATCGTTGTTTTAAGCGTTTGCGCCTGGCTGAGGCTTCGCCAAAGTTCCGAAGCGTGGCTTTGCAGCCTGGAGCGAATTTCGCCAAGCATAACTACCTGTTTTTGAACAGAATCAAGTACGCTTTGATGACGGCCGACCAGTTCCAGGTTGCGGCGCAAAATTTGGCTCTTCGGGCAGTCCTCCTTTAACAGCCGGCGAACCCTATATCGAATGGCTTCTTTCGTTAGGTTTTCTATAGACTTTATATACTCCAGCTCTGTAATGACTGCGATGCGGCCTATTACCTTGGGAATAGCGGCTTCCGCTTCCGCCAGCTCCTTTTTTAAGAATGCAATCCGGTCCTCAATTTGCTCGACCTCATTTTTGATCTGTTCTTGTTTTTTCTCTATATCAGGGATGGAAGTTGTTTGTTTTCCCAAAAGGCTCCATCCCTTGAAGATTGCACTGTGACTGGCAAGAATGAGTTCGGTGGCGTAGTTAAGGTAATTCGGTTTACCATTTTGTTTTGGTATTTCTGCAGCGAGCAATTTGCGTGAGACCGCCTTAGTATTCTTGGAGGATTTAGATCGCTTCCTGACACGCTGATTTTTTACCAGCTTCTTTGTCCGTCGTATTGCTTTTTGTACATATTTATTCGGCATAATAATGATTTTTAATTCGATAGTATAGGAATTTGTATTCTAAGTCATTGAAAATTTACATCTTATATAAAATTACAGGATATCTCGAATAAGGAGCGTGTCTTGTTTGTAGTACCGTCTTCAGGCGGAAGTGTTAGCGATGCTTCAGCGAGCGTTTAAAAACACCGGATCGCTGAAGCTCTCCGAATACTTCCGCTTGAAAGCGGGACTACGAACGAGCTCCAATTCAATGTATAACATAGGAGGTTCGGAGTATAGTCCTGCTCACCAGCAGGACTAATTTCGCCAATCTTAGCGGTAAAAAGCCCCGGCGTAGCCGGTTAATTTATCTCGCGATTCTGCTTAGCAGAACTCAACAACACTGTTGTTTGCTTGTCTACGTCAAACCTCTGAATATAGGCAATCTAAGCTTTCTCACCACAGAGTTTGTGAGAAAACCGGGTTAGGTTACTTTGTCTTGAGTAGTGGTCACATCGGCTCCGATAGGAACACATACACCAAACTCGCTCGACGATTACCCGGCACATTTTCCGTGTTATCGCATTATTATTGTAGACGCGCGAAATCCTAATTCGTGAATTTTTCGACTTAGAAAACAAAGATGCCGGGCACACGTAACACGAATCGTAGTAGAATTCGTTAGCGCGGTTTTTTTAGTTTTCGAGTCCGTATTCAAAATGTGAGTGGCAAATAGTAAATCGTTCGCCGCGGCGAATGAATCATATGTGCGCAGTCAGGAATGACCGCGTTACTTTGACCTCAACCTTAAGCATCCCCTGAACCACTCACATTTTGAATACAGACTCAAGTTTTCGGATATTACAATTGAACACACTGAGGTGCTTTACTGCAAACGAGTCGCCTCCACTATCAATCTTAATTCTCTTTGGTTGGAGGGGACTGGGATTCGGCCTGAGACTAAATTGATCACCTAAATCCGGAGAAGCTCCGGGAAATGCATTGGTGATTTGCGTTATTTCATAAATACGAGTTGCGAAATATCGTGAGTTGCGAAATGTCACGTGTGGCCAACGTTATTATAAAATAATGCAATACACTAATGCTTAGCGATTTAACAATATATGTAATAATACGGAATTGAATATGCTCTACACCTTGCTAACTAAAATTAACGTAGGTAAAAATTTTAACATAATTTCATCAATAATAGTCAAAAAAGGTAAATCTATGAGATCAAAAAATACTATTCTAACATGCTTATTCCTAATTCTTTTCAGCTCAGGTGTGTTATACAACACCAGTGCATTGGAAAGTCCGACTTATAACATTCTCATGTTTGTTGCTCATGAACAAACTTACTATTCCGAATACATCGTTATGTATAGAGCATTAGAAGCGGCTGGATATACCGTCGATGTGCGCAGTTCAGGTTTAGGCGTTGCAACGACATATATGATTCCTGACGGAACAGATATCGTTAATACTGCATCATCGCTACCAGGTGGCAGCTATGTCCAATTTACACAGCAGTTTCAGGATCTTTTCGGCAGCCCGTGGGATGTTAGTTGGGATGTTATGCCAGCGACGATAGCCGTCAATGGGCTCATTCAAGATGTTGTTGATATGTCAACCTATGATGCGTTGGTTGTCGTCGGCGGCACAGGAGCAATTGAGTATCAGGTTGATGGAGTTTATGCCGCTCAGGGAGCCGTTTCAGCCATTGAAGTACAAGCTGCAGCAGAAAATTTAAACTCACTGGCATTGGCTGCATTGGCCAGTGGCAAACCGGTTTTAGGACAGTGCCATGGCGCCAGCGTTCCTCTTTTCTGGCGTGTGCCAGGGACTTCCGGCCCTGGTGCTGAAGCGATTGGCTATAGCTTGCTGAAGGGTGGAAACGCAACTGGTTTTCCCGAAGCCTTGACCCCGGTAAATCTGACAGCGTTGGATGTGACACACCGTCCTGATGATCGCGTGACAGTTACCAGCCCGCATAGTTCATTCGCTGATGATGGTAATGGGGATTATAGGATCATCACCACACGAGATTGGTACCCACAGACGATTGCACATGCCGCACAAACCTTACTGAATATTTTGAATTCCTACCCATCGCAGCAAAGTATGCAGCAACCCGTATCAACGCTTATCATTCACGGGGGGCCTGTTGATATCGCAGATTGTTCGACTGAAAATCGAGTCAATGATATACCCTGTAACTATGGCGTTGGTGCGAATACACCTGCGGATTACATTGATGTACAGAATTTGCTCATCGCAGATTCACTGAACGATGATTTTGATATTTCTGTAACTGAATTAAATATTTCTGATATCGGCTTACCATTCGACCCAAACAATCAACCCTCAATTTTAAACTATTTATCTCAGTTTGACACTGTTATCTATTTTAAACATTGGTCGACAGATATGACAGATGCTTTGCAAAATGCACTGGTTAGTTATGCTGACAATGGAATGGGGGTATTGACGATGCATCATGGGATGTTCAATGATATTGACGGGGCGTTAAATAAGGATATTCTGGTCAATCAATTATTCGGAGTGGAATCAGAGGAGAATTCCTGGTCGGGAAGTCTTCAAAATTTCAATTTATTTTCGACAAATTACGGTCATTTTATATCAACGTATGGTCTTTCGTTCGGTGATACCATGCAAGCGCCCGGAAGCTGGTTGGGCAATCTACCTCCGGCCGGGGCCAGTCTAAATTTTTCTTTCTATCAGACGATTCCAATTTTTGATGAAATCTACGGCAACCTGCAATTCGTCGTCGGACAAACATTTGGTAAGGGAATCAATGAGATAACCCCTATATTCTCAAATGATGCAACACCCACTGGTCAAACTCATACCGCCGGGTTTGTAAAATTATTTGATTCATCATTGGATGGCAGTATTGGCAGAGTCGCATACTTTGCATCGGGAGAACGGAAAGAGAGTCTCAATGTCAATCATTCGTATGGTCAAGTTATCCGCAATACCGTGATATGGTTAGCCAATGTTACACCGGAAGTTGACATGCCTGCAAATCTTGATCCACTAAGCAGCTTGACAGACGAATTCGATAACAACGATACAATGGTAGATTGGATGCGTTTATACCAAACCGAAAATTGGAGCGCCGATCCTTTAATCGGTTATGATATTAACACCACCCATGCAAGTGCCTTAACCATGGTCCCATCGGCAAGTTCATGGTGGGAGGATCGAATCGGTGCATTAAGTTATAAAGAAATAGCCGGCGATTTCATTGTCAGCACAAATGTACATATTACCAATATCCCAGGTAATGCAGCTCCGACATCTCCTTATTCTTTGGCTGGGTTGATTGTTAGAATTCCTCAGGATCCCAGCTATGACGCCCAGGCTAATTTCTCTACTGATCAACAAAACTATTACGATCTCTTACTTGGATATACCACAATCGGGCCTCAATTACTATATAACCATACACAAAACAGTAACTCAAATAATCCAACCCTTGACGTCCAGGATTATGAGATACAGATTCGGCTCGCCAGAGTAGGTGATGTACTTATTTCACTTTATCGAGAGCCGGCAGGCGATTGGCAAATTATTGAGGCCATAAATTGGGCTGAATTAGGAGAAACCTTACAAATTGGTATGGTCGCGATTAGTGATTGGGCAGGGGCCACTAGTGTTTCGTCATTCGACCATAACAATACCGCAATTGCAGCAAATGAAGATCTGTCGGCAGAATTCGACTATGTGCGATTTAGAACACCGGTATTGCCTTTAGCATTGTCCGGACAAGATTTAACGACAGTCAGTGATACTGAATTGTTAAGTTTTCTGGGTTTCAATAGCGTTCCGGGTCTTGTGTTAGTGGATGTAACCCCACCAAATGTTCCAAACAACCTGATCGCTTCGAATCTCACTGAAACGAGTGTTGATTTGAGCTGGGCTGCTTCAATTGATAATACAACTCCTCCCGTAACCTACACGTTGTTTCTGAATGGAGTCCCTGTACAAAACGGGTTGGTTGTTACAAATACAAGTGTGATTGCACTGACCCCGGATACACTGTACAATTTCAGCGTATCTGCTACAGATGGAATCGGCAACACTTCAGCGATAAGTTCAGAGATTGGTGTAACGACTGTGGCCCCAATCCCTATTGATCCATTAATTGAATTGGATGATGAATTTTTTAACGATTTAACCCTGGCAGATTGGCAGCGGATTTATGAGGTTGAAAACTGGAATTCAGATCCATTAATCAGCCATAATATCAACACGAGCCAACCAAGTTCATTGACGATGATTCCATCTGCAAGTTCCTGGTGGGAAGATCGAATTGGAGCGACACTATTTAAAGAAATTACTGGTGATTTTGTTGTTACTACAAATGTGCGCGTCACCGATTTAGCTGGATCAGGCACGCCATTAACCTACTATTCATTGGCAGGGTTGATTGCAAGAGTCCCGCAGTCCACTGACTATGATGCTCTGGAGGATTTCACTCCGGGTCAGCAAAATTATTATGATTTCTTATTGGGACATACAACGGATGGTCCTGAAATACTGTACAACCATACAGTAAACAGTAATTCGAACAATCCCTCATTTTCAGTATCAGATTACGACGTTGAGATTCGTATTGCCAGAGTTGGAGATGTGATCATTTCACTCTTCAGAGAACCCGGCGGCAGCTGGCAGGTCAATGAGGCAATAAACTGGCCCGGTTTAGCGGCTGTAATGCAGGTTGGCATGGTTGCATTCAGTGATTGGTATGGTGTCAGTAGTGTTTCAGCATTTGAGGGCAATGATACCGCAGTTTCAGCAAATCAGGACCTGGTTGCAGAATTTGACTTTATTCGTTTCCGAACACCGGAATTACCAGTCGAATTAGAAGGCGAAGATCTGACAATGGCCGACGATACGGCATTGTTAAGTTTCTTAGGTTTTGACAGCGAACCGTCTTATGTAGAGAATCCGGCCTTACCCTGGTCAGATCCTGATACCTGGGGAGGCGCCCTCCCGATCGCTGGAGAAAATGTTACTATCCCGGCTGATGTCACGATACTATTGGATCAATCAACTCCAGAGCTGGGAGGGCTCATGATTATGGGAACACTGATTTTTGACACTCAGGACATCGAACTTAGCGCAGAATGGATAATGATTGAGGGTGAATTTCATATTGGCAGTGAAGCCGAACCATTTACCCATCAGGCCGTCATTACACTGACTGGCAACGATCCTACGGAAAATATAATGGGGATGGGATTGCTCACTCGTGGAATTATGGTTATGGGTGGAGGTACACTCGAATTACACGGAGCATCGCCGGATGTGGTTTGGACCAAACTTGATCAACATGCTGAACAGGGCAGTATATCTTTAGACCTGACCGAAGCCGTTGATTGGCAAATTGGAGATGAAATTGTCATAGCTCCTACAGATTATTACGGAGCGGCGAATGGCGACTCAATCACCCAAAAGGTATCCCTTATTGAATCTACAAATTTTCAGTTAACGATTGACGAAGGATTAAATGCCTTTCGATGGGGGCTTTTACAATATGCAACGAATTCCGGAATCAGCTTATCATCAACCGATCTGGTAACCCCTCCTGTTGCAGATACAGAAATAACAACCACTCCTTTAGTGCTTGATGAACGTGCAGAAGTTGGAAATCTATCACGAAACATTGTCATTCAGGCGCCTGATGACTTTTTGTGGGCTGATCAAGGGTTTGGTGTGTATACCATGATAATGATTGGCGGGACCGCTCATGTAGACGGTCTGGAAATAAGACGGGCAGGGCAGAGAGGACGACTGGGAAGATATCCGTTTCATTGGCATATGCTTAGCTATAGCGGTACTGATACGCTGGATGATGCTACGGGTCAATATCTGAGAAATTCAACAATCAATTCTTCAGAAAACAGGGGAATCGTAATTCATGGCACAAACGGTGTAACTGTCCAGAACAATATTGTATACGACGTCAGAGGTCATGGCATATTTACGGAAGATGCAGCAGAAAGAAGGAACACTATAGATGGGAATCTAGTACTGTATGTTAGAAGTCCTGATCCGGCATCGGCGCTTAAACTTCACGAGATTGGCAATTTTGGTTCATCTGGATTTTGGATTAGTAACCCGGACAATATTGTTGTTAATAATACTGCGGTAGATTGTGGCACTTTTGGTTTCTGGTTAGCATTTACGACACAAACCTGGGGACTTTGTGAAGAAGTACTTGCCGAAGATGGATTCCCGCTGGATCCAAGCCGTTTGTTATTTGGAGAATTTGACAATAATACGACTCATTCTAATCGGTTACAGGGAATAATGTTTGACAATGTGGAAGCTGACAACCTCGGGAATCTCAAAGGGTTTCAATATTACTCCACGACAAATGGTAGAGAGCCTGTATGGCCCTATCCCTACCTCGAACGATTTTCACTATCACGATATAAAATTTGGAAAAATGGTGATAGCGGCATTTGGCATAGAAATACGTTGTCCGATAGTTTCGAAGCGGTGTCTGCTGACAATTGCGGCCGTTTCTTTGCCGGAGCAGGTGCTGGAGGAGTGATCGAAAGAAGCTTAGTTGTCGGCACGAGTCTGAACCATTTAATGAATGGCACGGACAGGCCGGCAGATGCTGATTTCACATCTGAAACGATCAACCCTGAGACTCCGGTTGCGTTTGCCACTTATCACAGCACATTCGATATTAGAGATAATGTGATTGTCGAATTTCCGATTGTTGAGGGTACACGAAGCGGCGCTTTCGACACTGTATCTTATTATCTCAGACCGGTTGACAAGGGTCTAATCCGAAACATCGGAAACCTGTTAGTTGAGTCAGATCCGGGGGTTAAGCTTATGCCGCCTGATGATTATTATACATTGGCCAGCGCCTTGTGGGATCCTTATGGAATCTGGGGACCGGAGGAAAATTATTTTGTATATGATATCCCGTTTCTCACCTATGGGAAAGTTGTTACACTCGTAGAACCGGGTGCAGGAGTAGGAGGAGTAAGTGTACCCGGTCCATTCTACGGCTTTGAAGGATTCGTTTTGCATGGCATTGGTGATCTGCCGCCCCAAAATCAACCCTATATGGATTTAATGGGAATACATGTTGAGCGATTGAATACAAATAATCTGAATGAGATTATAGGAACCTGGGATGTCGCGACAGCAACGCCGGAACTGCGATTACAGCACATGCGAGATTTTGCCACCACGCCTGATGGCATCTACACACTGACGTTTCCAGACGAAATTATGTACCCGACTGATTTCCAAATGAATGTTGAAAATATGTTGGAACCTGGTGATACTCAAGTCATGGGAATTCAGTACGATGGTACCTTAACCCCGACCGTAGTCATGCAGGCTTTTCAATACAATGAAGGTTACACGAATGTCAATTCCTTACAAGAGGTTCGAGATTCAGCAGGCGCCACATGGTGGCAGGACACGGTGAATAACATGGTATGGGTAAAAATGAGAGGGGGCATGTGGCAATTCTGGACAGATGATGAAGCGGTTGATACTCCGACCGGCGACGATCTGCTATATGAAACGTCTCAATTGAGAATATATGTTCCCTAAACTAGCCTGCATTATGCAGGCTAGTATTGGAAAAAATGAATTTCTTTAACTGGATTTAAACATCGCGCAGATTAATAGTAAATCGTGAATTTTAATCAATCAAAATTCAGCGTTGATCGTAGCATATTAAAAATAACAAGCCTCCACGAAGATGATACAGATGAATATTGGCTAAATAAATCTGTAGCGGATCGTTTAGAGGCCATAGAAATAACTAGACAGTTGGTGTATGGCTACGGTCCCGTTGCCCCAAGACTTCAAAGACTTCTTGAAGTTACTCGAAGATGATAGAGTTAGATATTTGTTAATTGGTGAATACGCAGTGGGTTATTATGGTTATCCTCGTGCAACTGCTGATATCGATATATGGTTTGCAGTTTTACAAATAAACGCAGAGAAAACAGTCAAAGTTTTTCAACGTTTTGGGTTAAAATCAGCTGATATACTGCAAGCAGTAGGTTTTTCGACATTCGTTATTCATTTCAGGCAACAATTTTACAGAAACCTGTGGAAATCCTGATGGCTGTCGGCATATATCTGAAACCCTGTTTCTTGATAGAGGTAATATTGTCCGGTTAGGGTTACCTCCCATCAGAATTAAAGTTCAAACTAAGATTTCCGGTGCAGATTTTGAAAACTGTTTTAAGAATCGAAGACGTGTTGAATTTGATGGAGTATGGTTAACCTCATTGACCTGGAATATTTGAAGACGAATATGCGTGCAGCTGCACGTTACAAAGACCTCAAAGACCTCGAACATCTCCTATAATCCAGCCTTAAATTGGGACAATGCAACAATTATGACACTTGAGTTAACCCGGATTTTCACCACAAAGTTTGCGAGTAAACTTGGCCAATCCTGAATTTTCGTCGCCACGCTCTGGGCATTCAGGATAGCTCAGTTTGACGCCAGCAGTCTGTCGGACTTTGGAAATTGTTACGAGAAAATCGTCAAATTGAGAGCATTTTTGTCCAAATCGAGGAATATATTGCGATATTCGACGATAATTTGGACAAAAAATGCGCCAAGAATGCGGTTTTCGCAGTAGATTCTTCCAAAGTCAGACAGACTGCTAGAATGCCACCAGGATTAAGGTAAAGTATGATTACGAAAAATGATGAAAAAGGAGCTGCTGTAAAATTTCCTCCTTCCTTGATTTTTCTAATTGTGATACTTGCCACTTATGGTCTGCATTGCTTTTGGCCCATACGTATTGGTGATTGGTCAGTGCTCAAGTACATTGGAGCGGCAGTAGTGGTTTTTGGAATCGGCGTCATTATAATAGCCGAAAGATCTTTCAAACACTCAGAAACAATTATTAAACCATAGAAACCGACTACAAAATTATATCTACAGGTATTTACCGTTATTCACGTAACCCAATTTATGCCGCGTTTTGTCTTGTACAAATTGGTACTGGGATCTTCGTAAATAGTCTTTGGATTCTAACCTCATTCATAATCTCAGCCTTTGTGGTTTATGAAATCGCGATAAAGAAGGAAGAGGGGTATTTGGAAACAAAGTTCGGAGAAGAGTATGTATATTATAGAAATAAAGTAAGGCGATGGATGTAATACTTTTTAACTGAATAACAAGATGAAAAAGATAGAACCAATTAAGGGGTAGGCCTACTATATTGCAAGCAGTAAGTTTTTCGACATTCGTTTGTCAATTTAGGCAGTGATTTTACAGAAACCTGTCGAAAACCTGATGGCTTTCGGTATATTTCGTTTTAGTGGCAATTAATCTTGAATTTATTGTATACTATAGCTCCCGCTTCAGTTTGAATCGTCTTTGGATTTTTCACAATTACTCCAGCAGTTATGGATAAATTGCCGGAGTCGATGATACCTTTGACTGAGAGGGCCAATCGCTAATTTTTTCTTATTCATCTGGAGTTAGCGGTTTATCAATCGCTTGAAATTCGTAATTTGATTAACCAATTTCAATAAAACAAATTTGAATCCCAAAAATAATATTGAATTTACGAACTGATTGTTTAGTCTGGATTATTCATAAAGTTTTGTGATGAGAGTTATTAGATTTCGTGAAATCAACGAGTTATGAATATCGTTCGGGCGCAGGAATAGTGAACTATTTCGAACCAAAAGATCTTTATAACTCGTTGATATTATGTGATATAATGACTCGTAATAGAAAGTTTATGCATAATCCAGGTTAGGAACTGTCCACAATTAACTGGAAGCCGTATTGGCAGCGGAACGTCAGGCTACGGCTGATTATACCCTGCGTGCTCAAGAAGCTGAACAATTAGGTGATAAAGGGCTGGCTGTTCAGCTTGAAGACATGGTCCGAGAAGAGTGGTCATGCTGAGAAAACAGAGCGTATTTTGCAAGATTGGCCTCAATAAGCTGTGGATGGTGTAATTTTAAGGCTGCAATAGCATGCGGAAATGATTGTTTAAGCTAAAATGCACGATTTTGATTGAAAGGATTATCATGAGCAAAACAGCACTATTTATCCAGCACAGGGCGAAGCCGGGACACCGAAATGATGTTCAGCGTGTTTGGGAGAAACATGTCAAACCACGTGTTGAAGTTAATCCTGCTCATGAGGCTTATTACTTCTGTTATGACGAAAATGATCCAGATGTTGTTTGTGTTTTTCAACTGTACAGCGACATTGATGCGATGAATGCTTTCATGGAGGGTGATTGGTATCCAGTTTATTTGGATGAAATATCCAAATTTATTGCTGATGCACCCCAAATTATTCCGGCTAAAACTGTCTGGGTAAAATAAGGTTGACCATAGACTTATTCCTGAATCCGTGACGAGAAGTATAACACCAGTTTCCTAATAGGTATTTTACTTTTTAGTAAGTGTTCTGCAATTGCAGAATGGCTTTCTTTTAATGCATCTGCTTCGATATCAAACTGTTGACCGTTGTCACTTTACATGCGTTGCGTTGCTGAATATCTGTTCCGCCTGTCTCGCTATGCTCGGCTTGCTCCTTATGTCCGGTGGGCATCAGGCCGTCTCTCCCGCAGACGGGATTGCCTGTAGTAGTTGCTACAGCAAAAACTTGATGCCTCATGTCTACATAAAAAACATCACGGATTCAGGTTATTAATAAGCGTGATTGGCATTTTGAGCTCACTAATCTGAATAATTCATCAGTATTCTGCTGCGAGCCCTAATCTCTGCTCAAATAAGCCGATTAACTCAATTTTACATCTCAGTGAATGAAAATTCACTTTCATTGTGAAATTTTCTCTAATCAATTTATTATGAGCGAGTTAAGT
>JAJFLO010000252.1 GCA_021772675.1 Verrucomicrobiota bacterium
TAAGGATTGGCGAGGAAAAGGCGAAGCCAAGGGCGGCTCGGATTAGGGCAGACACTCCGCGAAGCGGTTTAGTTCAATAAAATTTATGATTATCAGTAGCTAAATATCACCGATGCGTATTGTGAAATCAAGTAAATTTGAAAAAAGACAAAAATATCTTGAAAGATAACAAAATAAGTATAGTGCACGATAATATTGTTACGCAAAAGGTATATGCTATCGTTAATGCAGCAAATAATTCATTACTTGGAGGCGGGGGTATTGACGGTGCAATCCACGATGTCGCAGGACCTGAATTGCTTGAAGAATGTCGTAAATTAAATGGATGTGCTACAGGAAATGCAAAAATGACCTTGGCGTACCATCTTCCTTGTAAATCGATTATTCATACTGCGGCGCCTATTTGGCAAGGCGGCACTAATTATGAAGTAGAATTATTGCAACAATGCTATTTGAAATGCTTTAAAGTTGTGGTAAGGAATGGTATTAAATCAATTGCGTTTCCATCCATCAGCACTGGTGTTTATGGATTCCCTATAACTCAAGCGTCTAGAATTGCTTTAAGCGCGACAAAAGATTATTTGCAAAGTGTTTCAGATGAAAATAAATCTCTAAAAGTTTATTTCGTTTGTTTTTCAGAATTTGATCTGAATGTCTATAATCGGGCTTTTTTAGATATTTTCGATTATTCTTAGACTTATTGTGTTGTGGCTGTCTATTTTTGGATGTAGATTTGCATCATTTAAACGGTTTGGTAAGAGGGTCATAACTGCTTTGGTATCTATACTATAACTTGATGCTTCTTAAGACTAACATTTTAATTAAATATACTGTAATTAATTAGGAGCAAGTGTGGGACGATTTGTTGAAAATCTATGTGAACTTATCACAGGAACACCTCTGTTGAAATTAACGCGGTTTGGCCGAGGATTTGATTGCGAACTTGTTGGGAAACTCGAAGCCTTTAATCCTGGGTGGAGTGTCAAAGACCGAATTGGCAAAGCGATGATAGAAGCAGCAGAGAGAAATGGAATTCTGAAACCAGGTGGTACAATTATTGAACCCACCTCAGGAAATACAGGTATCGGATTAGCATTAGTATCAGCGGTTAAAGGATACAAATGCATATTAACTATGCCAGGATCAATGAGTATTGAAAGAAAAAAAATTCTTCAGTCATTAGGAGCTGAACTCATACTTACTGAAGGTAATGAGGGGATGCCCGGAGCCATAGAACAGGCTAATGAGCTTGTTGAAGAAATGGACAATGCTTTCATGCCGCAACAATTTTGCAACCCTGCTAATCCTCAGGCACATTATGATACGACTGGCCCGGAAATTTGGGATGGATTGCAGGGGGAAATAGATATTTTTATTTCTGGAGTTGGTACCGGTGGTACAATCAGTGGGACAGGAAAGTTTCTTAAAGAGAAAAATCCTAACATTAAAATCGTTGCTGTTGAACCAGAAGAATCACCAGTGCTTTCTGGGGGAATAATGGGGCCCCATATGATTCAGGGTATTGGTGCGGGATTTATTCCAGAGATTTATAATAAGAATGTCGTGGATGAGGTTGTAACAATTAATAGTTTTGAAGCTATTGATACAGCAAAAGAAATCATCAAAACAGAAGGGCTGTTATGTGGTATTTCATCGGGTGCAGCTGCATGCGCAGCTCAAAAGATAGCCTCTAAATCAGAAAATGTTGGCAAACGGATTGTTGTCATTCTACCTGATACTGGTGAGAGGTATGTTTCAACACTATTGTTTTATGAGGATTAATCATGCAGAGAAAACTACAATTTAAGCGATTAAGTGAAGATGAAGAGATTAAGGCAACTGGACTTAGTATCGATTATGATGAGATTGCTAAAAAAGGGAAAATGTCCAATGAGGAAGCATTAATCTCAAAATGGTTTGGTATATATGCGTCGCGTCAACCTGGAAACCACATGGCTAGAATTGTCATTCCTGGCGGTCAAATTACATCCAGTCAGGCCAGAGTTATCGCCAAAGCATCCGAACTATACGCCCAAGGAAAGCTTTCAGTGACAACACGGCAGGCAATTCAATTGCATTGGTTGAAAATTCCAAATCTCCCTGAACTTCTGCGTGAATTGGCGGAAGATGGATTAACAACCTTTCATGGTTGTGGAGATGTTACTCGAAATGTTACCGCCTGTCCCCTCGCTGAAACCTGTCGCTATCGTCGAATAAATGTTTTACCCCACGCTAAAGAAATAGCTAGGTATCTTGAAAGTTGCAGGGATCTTGATAATCTTCCACGAAAATTCAAGATAACCCTGTCTGGATGTGGTGCTGGTTGTGCTCAACCAGATATAAATTGTGCTGGAATAACCGCGGTGAACAGAAAACTGGAAAATGGTGCTGAAGAACAAGGATTTAAGATTGTTATTGGCGGAGGTATGGGCTGGAAAGCCTTTGTTGCTAAAGAACTTTTTTCATTTATTCCTAAAGATAAAATATTAAATGTTTGCCGTGCTGTTGCAATCTTATTTCGAGATCACGGTGATCGTTTTAATCGATCTAAATCAAGATTAAAATTTGCTGTTGATAGACTGGGTATTGATAAATCCCGTGAGATTGTGATTGAGACTCTCAGGGAAGAAGGAATCGATTCGTCTGATTTTGAAACAAAACCAATCAATGATGTTGGCTTAGCGTGGCCTGAACGTCCACTCGCGGAACAGGATCCAATAGGCACTGATAATCGTGTTACTGTTAGAGCCATGATACCTAAGGGCGAAATGAATTACATTCAATTTAAACGGTTGGCAGAATTATCTGAAACCTATGGAAACAAGAAAATTTATACAACTAATCGTCAGAATATTGAAATACATAGTGTGTTACCGGAGAAAGTGAATGAAGTTAAAACGGAAATTGAAAAACTCGGTTTTTCAACTGGAGGCTTTTTTGGTATTCGCGACATTGTACCCTGTGTCGGCACAACCTATTGCCCTAAAGCCGTATCACAAACACGAACTGCTTATACAAAATTAATGGATGTTGTTAAACAAGAAAAGTATAATGATATTTGGGACAAAGCGATTATTAATATCACTGGATGTCCAAATTCATGCTCTCCATATCGTATTTCAGATATTGGATTACGTGGGATGAGGATACGTGAAGGTATTGGTTCTGTTGAGGGGTATGAAGTGTTACTTGGAGGTACACAGAATAGTTTTGGCAGAAAACTCGGCGAGTTTAAGCTAGACGATTGTTCAACTGTTGTTGAGAAAGTACTGGATACTTTTATGGAAGTCAGGCAGGGTGATGAAACGCTTTCCGATTGTATAAAACGAACAGGATTAGGAATATGAAACCATTTGCAGACGCAATAAAGTCCCTAAATTTAAATTATGAAAAAGCGCCGAATCCATCGGAATTTTCTGTTTTTACGGGTATCGGAGACAAGCTTCTTGATATAAAAACTCTTTATAAAGATATACCTTGCCAGGCTGCCTGCCCGGCAAAAACTAATGTACCAGCTTATATTGAAGCTATTGCCCAGGGGCAACCTGAAAAAGCTTATAAAATCAATCAGGAAGACAATGTATTTCCCGGTGTCTTGGGACGTATTTGTACTCGGCCTTGTGAAGATAAATGTCGCCATAAATGGACCGGGATTCAAGGTCCAGTTCAAATTTGCCATCTGAAACGTACAGCATCTGACGATAGCAAAAATCCGGCAAAACCATTACCACCATGGTTTGATGAGACGGACTACAAAATTGCCATTATTGGCGGAGGCCCAGCCGGTTTGACAGCTGCCAGAGAACTGAAACGATACGGTCATAATGTTACCATTTTTGAAAAAGAAGATTGTCTTGGGGGGATGATGGTAATGGGCATTCCAAAATTTAGGCTCCCCCGTGAAGTTGTAGAAAATGAGGCAAAACTTATAACGGATAGTGGTGTTGCTGTTAAAACTGGACAGTATATTGATGCAGAATCAATGTCAAAAATCATTGACGATTATGATGCTGTATTAGTTTCTGTTGGTTCTGTTCATCCTTCTGACTTAAAACTTCCAGGAATGGAAGCTGGTATGGAGATTCCTGGACTTGATTTCATGAAAAAATTTAATTATGGAGAAATCAAGGAAATGAAAGGTCAAGATGTTATCATCGTTGGCGGCGGCTTTACCGCTGTTGACTGTGCACGTTCCTGTGCACGGGCTGCCAAAATGCTGGTTGGCGAAGAAGGAAATGTTTCAATTATGTATCGCAGGACTGAAGCACAGATGTCTGCTAATGTTGAGGAACAGGAAGCCTTGCAAGATGAAAATATCACCGTTGAAACTTTGGTGTCGCCAATGTCGGCGAAAGTTGAAAATGGAAAATTAAAATCAATTATTTTTCATCGAAATATGCTTGGAGAAAGTCATAGAGATGGTGGGAAACCACCGATATCTCCAATTCCTAATAGCGACTTTGACGTACCGTGTAATATGTTAGTTGTCGCGATAGGGCAGGTGCGAACATTAAACATACTTCCCGATAATGTTAAACTGACTGAAAACCATAACACAACACATGAAAAAGTTTTTGTTAGCGGCGATTTTGCTTATGGAAGTCTCGATGTTATTCATGCTGTCGAAGACGGAAAAGCGGCGGCAGCGGACATCGATACTTTTTTAACGGGTCAAGTACGATTAAAAACACATGTCGGAATAGATCTTGTCGAAAAAGATGGTGAAACAGGCAGATTTAGAGATCATGATTTGCAGGTTCCTAATCATATGCCAGTTCTGCCTTTACAACAGCGAGATGGTTCAGCGGAAGTTGAAATTGGACTAAAAGGTGACTCCAC
The DNA here is from genome assembly GCA_021772675.1 of Verrucomicrobiota bacterium. GTDB lineage: Bacteria > Verrucomicrobiota > Lentisphaeria > JABSQK01 > JAJFLO01 > JAJFLO01. Next base: position 4,840 of record JAJFLO010000252.1, read on the forward strand.
TCATATAGCGGCAACCCGATGTTACCTATGTCATTACAAATTTGAAATAGACCAGGACAAATGTATTCACTGTGACTGGTGTATCAAAGCAGCACCACGGGATTGTATTAAACGAACAGCACGATTATTTCACGATGATGATGGCGCAGTTAAAATGGATGTTGATGCAACTCTTGCTAAAGAAGCCACATATATCTGGATTGACAGTGATCAATGTATTCGTTGTGGTAAATGTCTTCGAGTCTGCCCTACGGAGGCTATTTCAATGCGCAAGATGTCTCTACAAACTTGCCCGATCTCTGAGATCCAATCGAATATAAGCAAAAGTTGATGATTCTGTTATGCTTGAAGGCGCTCAATGTCAGTGCAAAAACTAAATTCCGCACAATGAATTGTGAACTCTTACACAGGTTTTTGCCGCATTCGCTGGTGGAGTTTGCTCTTCTTACATGATCAAGTCAAAAGCGAAGCGGTTTGAAGTGGTATTGTCAAGCTATAGATTTTTAAAAAACGTTACTCTTATCCCCCACAAAGCTAAAATACAAAAGGGCGGAATTCTATCAATTAAAATTCCGCCCGTTTTGATTTTTACTGTATCTGAGTAATCAACAAAGAACAGTTGATTATTTTACTGTAACTGTTTTTGCTAGATTTCTTGGTTGGTCAATATCTTCGCCACGTAAATCTGCAATATGGTAAGCTAACAACTGCAATGGAACTCCTATAGTAATTGGCGAAACATATTCCTCTGTGCGTGGAACGTAAATCATTTCGTTTGGTCCTCCTGCAATATCGCTGGGATCTGCATCAGGATCTGCGCCAGTTAACGGAATCTTTTCATCGCCATCATAAGATATAGCAATAACAGGTCCGCTACGGGCTTTGATTTCCATAATGTTTCCAATCATCTCGTCGTAGGTTGGTCCCTGACATACAACCGCGACAATAAATATTTCAGGGCAAACTAATGCGATTGGTCCGTGCTTCATTTCTCCTGCAGAATATGCTTCAGCGTGAATATAGCTGATTTCTTTCAGTTTTAACGAACCTTCCATTGCCGATGGTAGATTGATACCCCGTGCAAGATAAAGTGCATTTGGCATTTTGTAAAACTTCTTAGCGACTTCAATGATATCATCCTCACGATCTAAGATTTTTTTAATATCATCAGGAGTCTTCAATATAGCAGCCTTGAGGCGAGTCAGTTCTGCAGTGTCACAGGACTGTCTGACTTCCGCGAAGTACAGTGCCAAAAGCTGAATCGTAACAACTTGAAGTGTGAAGGCTTTTGTAGAGGCAACACTGATTTCTGGACCAGCTTGGATATAGGCAACGCCATCACTTTCACGTGCAATTGAACTATCGACAACATTGATAACTGAAATCACTTTTGCACCTTTTTTCTTCATTGCTCTAAGTGCTTCAAGAGTATCCGCCGTTTCGCCAGACTGACTAACAACGATACACAGAGTGTTTTCAAGAACCACTGGATCACGTTGTTGTAATTCAGCGGCTAAATCTGATTCCGCTGGAATCTTCGCAACTTTATCCATGACAAATCGGCCAACATGACCTGCATGCATTGCCGTTCCACAAGCGGTGAAAATGACCTTCTTAAATCCCTTAATATCATCTTCGGTTAACCCAATATTCTCAAACGTGATAGGCTTGTCCGCAGCACTCAATCGTCCTGCAAGGCAGGCATGTATCGCATCGGGTTGCTCATGAATTTCCTTTAACATAAACTTCTTATAACCACCTTTTTGAGCCGCATCGGCTGGCCATGGAATTTCGTAGGGTTCACGAGTTAGAGGATTAGAATCAAGATCGGTTATCTCAATACCGGCACTGGTAATTTTACAAATTTCATCGTCATCAATAACATAGACTTTATCTGTTTCAGCGCGAATTGCGCCCATATCTGAAGCAATGTAATTTTCTGTTTCTCCAATACCGACGACAAGAGGTGAAAAACGTCTAACTGCTAATAATTCACTCGGACTATCTGAACAAATACAACCAATAGCAAATGCACCATGTAAATCTTTAACCGCTTTAATCAGGGCTTCACGTAAATCGCCATTATAGTATTTTTCAACTAAATGAGCAACGGTTTCGGTGTCAGTTTGACTTTTAAATGCATGCCCTTCTTCGGTGAGCTGTTTTCTCAGTTCTTGATAATTTTCAATGATTCCATTGTGTACAACCGCAATTTTTCCGTCGCAGCTGAGATGTGGATGGGAATTTTCTACCGAAGGTTTCCCATGAGTTGCCCAACGTGTATGGCCGATTCCAATTGCTCCTTCGAGAGGTTTGTTTTCTAAGGAATCCTCCATATTATTGAGATTGCCGATGACTTTACGAACGGTAAGTTCGCCGTCTTTAATTACCGCTATGCCTGCTGAGTCATAACCCCTATACTCAAGCCGTCTCAATCCTGCAAAACAAATTGATGATGCTTGTCTGCTTCCGATATAACCGACTATACCACACATAAACTCTACTCCTTAAATTATAAATGACTTCATTGGTGTTCATTAATTTACTAAATTATCCAGATTGTACTTTTGGGAAATACAAAAAAAGAAAAAGAAGTAGAGTAAGACGAATTACTTGTTTGTCAAACCACTTCAGTGGACAATTAAGAAAAAATGGATAGTTTAGTTTAACGCAACTCATTAACATGGAACTCTTTTCCGGAAACGACCAACCCTTTTTGGAAGTGTGAATGAATTTTTGCGCGCATTATTTGAGGTGAATAATTCCCTGTTATCCTTGTTGCTTTGGCATTTTTTATGCGATATTTCAAAACAACGAAACAACGGAAGAATTTTAACTGAAAGGGAATTGCTAATGAATATGATAAAGCCAAATTGTAGGATTCAATTTACCCCGGAAGATATTGATTTTTTGATATCTGTATTGTCAAAGGAATCAGATTCTTCGAAACATATCCATGAATTATTAACTGATCCAGATTCGATTGACATTCTTTTTGACGATGAACGAATTGTTCAGGCTGTTCTATGTAGAGCAGATAATCTAAAGATTTCTCCTCGATTTTATTTTTATGTACTAATACGACATGTTTTGCGTAAAGTGAATATAGATGATCGGGAAATTGCGGATTATTTGGCTGAGCTACTATCTCAGTATACAAACGTTAATCGATCGCAACAAATTATGGGTACAAATAACCTTAAAATTGAGTACATTGTTGATATAATGGCGGCTATGGAAAAGGTTGACGCAAATATGCAGTTTTATTTACAAACATTTATTGGCAATTACAGCTTATTTTTGTCCGGTATATTTTCTGATCATATTATTCATCGTAATAACTACAAGGCCGCACCCAAAATTGAATACTATGAAAAGCTAGGCGAATCTAATTACAAGCTTGCCAGTTCAAATCTTCTGGCATCAAAGCACGGCATAGATAATATCCTATTTAAATTGTCATCCTGCTTTCATAACATACGCTTAGCTCTCAACGACCTTTCCCAACGACTACTTTTCCTTGAAACACCAAATTATTTATAAATAAATATCAGGTAATTGTTCTTCTATGCAAATCTACGGATACCAGCGTCCTGTCGCATTGGCCTGAATAATTCATGCGATTTGTCGCGAGAGCACTTAACTCGCTCATAATAAATTGATTAGAGAAAATTTAACAATGAAAGTGAATTTTCATTCGCTGAGATGTAAAATTGAGTTAATTGGCTTATTTGAGCAGAGACTAGGGCCCGTAGCAGAATACTGATGAATTATTCAGGTTAGGCAATGAGCCTGAAATAAATTGATGCTGTCGTGTCTTTGACTTTCACCACCGAATCTGAACATTGAAAAAACGTTTGCCTTCAAGGGCAATCACATAAAACAAGGAATTAATGCAACGCTACGCTGGCAAAAGTAAATTCGACTTTTCTCTATTCATGATGATATTGAGTTAGGTTAGTAAATTAACTGGTCTGAGAAAATCTCTGAAAGTAAGGGAGCATTCTCCAATTCTGACTGCATTGTCACGTCCCGATTTTCTCGACTTTTTACAATTGTGAAATTTGTGACTCGGGCAGTAGCCGTGGAAAGTGAGACGGAAATCTGTGTTAGCTGATTAGTAAAGCGGCTATTCTGAGCTACCTTTAAATCAACTTTGTGCAAAAAAATTGTGTTCCGTTAGATTGGATATGTGCAGATTCTCTATCAAAAAAAGAGGATGAGTTTTTTTGAATCGATATAAATGATGGACTCATAATAATATCCGAAGATAATTTGAATCAAATTTAAATGTGGCCTTGGTTTTGCGCAAATCGAAAATATTATCATTAACCTGAATTCGGGATGGTTTTCTCTTTATGTAGATGTGAGGTATCAAATTCTTCGCTGCAGTAACTCACTACTGAGGGAGTTCGATAACGAGGCAGATGCATTAAAACAAAATCATTCTGCGATAGCAGAACGGTTACTATATGTAAAATACTTTTTAGGTAACTAGTTTTATACTTATCGTCACAGAATTAGGTATAATGCAGTTAAGATTTTGATTTAAGAATTCAGAATATTTATCTCACCCGCGGGTTGGGTTCCGTGCGGGTAGTCGTGCTCAAAGAGCACTCTCATCGTTGACGCGCCGCCTAATTTCCCCTTATGGAGGAAAAAAATCGGCTACTACGAATAAAGTCCCGATTGAAGAAGCTTGATGAAGAGGAATTAAACATATCCATTCATTTTCTAGATTGAGCTATATTGTTGTAACTTTTTTGGGTATATGAATATAGGCATAATTTAAAAATTTGGTATCTATTTAATCTTGATAAGGAGGACTTTATTGTGCCCGATTCTCTCTTGAGAGATGAAGATAATAAACAACTTGATGAATTATACGGAAGGCTTCAGCAAGAGTCAGACTTTTGTATCGGATTTCCGTGGAATGCAAAGTTTACTTATAGTGAATTATACCGTGTTCTTGAATATCCTATTAAAAATAATGGGGATCCGTTCTGTAAACGGCTGAACCATCTCAATAGTCAAATATTTGAACGTGAATCCATTAGTATTTTTGCAGGGCTTCTGGAAGCACCAAAATCGTCTCATCGGGGATATGTCACTGGGGGGACTGAAGGAAATCTCTATGGGGTTTTTTATGCGTGTGAGTTACTTCCAGATGGCATTTCTTACTGTTCAGAAAAAAACTACGCTCTTCAGCGACTCCTTCGTTCTCTTGGTGCCCGTGGTAAAATTGTCAGGGCACGTAAAGATGGCTGTATTGACATTGATCATCTTAATGAACTTCGCACAGAAAATCAGCATATTCCCGCAATAATCCTAGCCAATATCGGCACGATACTAAAAGGTGCAATTGATGATCTTTCCGGAATTCATCAGGTACTCTCAGAAATTTCAATCGAGAAAGAATATATCCATCCTGATGCCGTATTGAGCGGAATGATATTGCCGTTTCTTAATATGGTGCTACCATGGAACTTTAAGGCGGGTATTGACCGTTTTTCCATTGGTTTACACAAAATGATGGGGTCGCCATTACCTTGTAGCGTGGTGTTAACAGATCATTCTCGACTTTCCAGGTTTTCATCAATCAAAGAAAAAAAGAGTGGCATTAAATCAACCATCTTTGCATCGCGAAATGCTAGTTCTCCAATATTTATTCGGTACGCTTTTTGGACAATTGGAATAAATAGATTCAAAACGCGAATCAAAAAATGTTGTGCTACAGCAGACAATGCTATAAAAAAACTTGCTGAGATAGTTCTGAGTACTTGGCGTCATCGTTACTCGACAACTGTAGTGTTTGATATACCTTCCGAATCACTGACATCGCGGTGGCTACTTTTTGCAAGTGGGAGTACAGCAGATATTATTGCCAAACCTCATATCTCCGGAGTACAAATAGATCGATTTGTAGAAGATATACGTGTATGAAATAGTTTATTGATCATGTGATCAAATTGTGAATATATTGGCCCCTGAAATTTAATGAAAAAAAATATCTCAAGTTATTTAAAGAATTGTATTGAAATGGCGCAAGCAAGCAGCGATGCAATTTTTTTTTCAGATATGAATGGATACGTAAGTTTTTTTAATAAGGCTGCGAAGGAACTTACTAGCCATGAATCAGAGAATGAATGCGGGCTGAGAATTGGTGAAATTATACTGTTTTCTACTCAAAATGACTCACAACGTGTTAATGACCTATTGGTACAGGTAAACCAATCGCTTACAGCTAAAGGACCTGTTGAATGTTCTCTATGTAAACCAAATAAAATCGAATCTATACCCATCAAAGTGCTGGCTAACCCATTGTTTTTAAAATGTGGAACTTTGGATCGTATCATGTTGACGTTCCGGCATATACCGATCTCAAAACAGCAAAGTGAAGAACTTCAATTTATGCGCTTTGCATTTGATCGAGCCGCAGATGCGATTCTTTGGGCTGACGATAAAAACCAAATTATCTATGCAAACGATGCCGCATGTGAGCATGTTGGATATACTCGAAAAGAATTACTTCAGTTAAGTATACCAGATATCTCAGTAAATCATAATCCCGATCAATTTTCCGAAATATGGAAAACACTTCATCAGGTTCATCATGTTCTATATGAATCGCTGCATCGACATAAATCCGGGGAAGCGATCCCGATTGAGATAAGTCTAAATCTTCTAGAGTATAAGGGACGGATATATACATGCGCGATAGTAAGGGATATTCGCGAACGCCAGCTTTTTGAAACAAAACTTGAAAAATCTGAGAAAATAAGTCGTCTACTCAAGAATATTGCTTTTTCTGCGAATCAAGCAGAGTCTGTTTCCGACATTTTGCAAACATCGTTGAAATTAATTTGTGAATATAAGGAATGGCCGGTGGCACACGCATATATTCTCGATCGCGAATGTAAAGATAGGTTGATTTCATCAGATATATGGTATTATGCAACGGAGGATCGTTTTGATTCATTTCGTGAGGTAACGGATAGTACTCCATTTAGTTTTGGAGAGGGATTTATTGGCAAAGTTTGGGAGGATGGGAAACCTGGTTGGATTCGAGACGTGACAAAAAACGAGAACTACTCACGTGGTCGCTCGCTTAAAAATATTGGAGTTCGAGGAGCATTTGCTATTCCAATATTCGGGCAGCATGGGATATTTGCAGTTTTAGAATTTTATTCAACTCAAGTTGAGCCTCTGGACGAATCCATAATCGGAGTTGCGAGCCATACAGCATTTCAAATTGGGGTAGTTATCAGGCGAAAAGTTGCTGAAGAAAAACTTTATGATCTAAATGCTGAATTAGAAAAACGAGTTAAGGAACGCACATTGGAACTCGAAGCTTCAAACCTCCACTTAAAAACAGCAGTCGATCAGGCAGAAGCTGGCAATCGTGCTAAATCTGAATTTTTAGCAAACATGAGTCATGAGTTGAGAACTCCTCTTCATGGAATTCTCAGCTTTGCGCATTTTGGTGTCACTAGAAACAATTCGGTATCACCTGAGAAAAACTTACAATATTTCAGTAAAATCGAAAAGAGTGGCAATATACTTTTGATGCTGTTAAACGATTTATTAGATTTATCCAAATTAGAATCAGATAATTTTACATTGGATATTACTAACTGTTCCTTGAATCTTGTAATTGGGGCTGTGGTGGATGAATTTGATTCATTGCTTGCAGAAAAAAATCTTAGAATATGCTTTCATAAGCCGGACTTTGATATTGAGGCGGATATTGATCCGGGAAGAATCAGACAGGTCGTTCGAAACTTGTTGAGTAATGCGGTAAAGTTTTCATCTACGGAAAATAATATTGACATTCATTTGTATCAAAATGACGATGGAGTCTTATTTTCTGTTGCAAATGAAGGGGTAGGGATACCAGAGGGAGAGCTCTCGTCTGTTTTTAAAAAATTTGTCCAATCCAGTATTACAAAAACTGGAGCAGGGGGTACAGGATTGGGACTGTCAATTTGCAAACAAATTATCATCGCACACAATGGGAAGATTTGGGCAGAAACTAAGAAATCAGGCGGTTCGACATTTATTGTTGAAATACCAAAAACGCAGACATAAGGAACGTGGAAAAATGGAATACTATATTTTTGCCAGATTTCTGACTTAGGGTTGGCCAGTAATTTAATTGGCAATTCAAAGGGCATCTGTAGCATCGTATTTTTCGCGCTCAGATTTAGCTCAGTTTTGGGCCGATCTGAATGGCGAAAAGCAGCCGAAATATTGCAATATTTCAATGTTTTTCGTCATTTGAATCGGACATAGATGACGAGAAGATAAGATGCGAAAAATCCAAGTTATTTATTTGTGAGCCCTTAGCACAGTGGACAACCCTAAAATATTGTTTTCTGCAAGTTCACCTACGCATTTTTCATTTTTCTATTTTTACTACTAAATCTGTGATTGAACCTTTCTCTTTTTAACACGACTTTACCTTTTAGTTTGACATAGATTTAAAATTGGTCTATAAATTTTCTTTAAGGGATACTAAATTGCCAAAAGCACTACTTCTAATTGATCACGGATCGAAACTGGCAGCTGCAAATCTTATGTTGACTGAGGTTGCGAATGTTGTTAGAGAGCTAAAGCCCGAATTAATTATAAAAATCGCCCACATGGAACTGGCAGAGCCAACGATTGCGGAGGGGCTTAGATCATGTGTTGATGCAGGTGCGACGGAGATCATTGCGCATCCTTATATGTTGTCGCCGGGGCGGCATTCAACCTATGATATTCCCAAAATGGTAGCGGATTGTGCGCAAGAATTTCCAGAGATTTCTTATGTCGTTACTGAACCGCTAGGCGTTCATCATAAAATTGGTGAAGTTATTTTAGAACGTTCAAAATTGGATAATGTTGATTAATGAATAAAACAATATTGATATTAACAGATGGCATGGCGGATGACCAATTGCCAGAACTTGGCGAGAAAACTCCAGTTGAGTATGCAAACACGCCTAATATGGATTGGATCGCAACTGAAGGAGCATGTGGTACTTTTTTAACGCTGCCTGATGGCTATCCGACATCGTCGGATGTCGCGAATATGTCTGTGTTGGGTTATGATCCGGCGCGGCATTATACGGGACGTGGACCTTTGGAGGCTCTGAGTCAAGGCATTGAAATGGGAGCGGATGATAGTGCCTGGCGGTGTAATTTAGTCTATGCGGACGGAGATATATTAGTAGATTATTCTGGTGGTCATATCGATAATGTCGATGCAAAAATTTTAATGGAGGACCTCGGGAGTGAATTTAATTGTGATGAATTCACTTTTTATCCCGGCGTCAGTTACCGCAATATTTTGATGCTGCATGGTGATCAGTTCAGTACAAATATAGAGTATGAAAAGCCGGACGCATCTCAAGGAAAAAGGATTAAAGATCTATTACTCAAGCCTGCTGATAATAGCCCGGCGGCTAAGTTTACAGCAGATTTTCTTAACGATCTTATGTATAAAACGCGTTCGTTTTTAGAAAACCACCCGGTTAATAAAAAACGAACACATTCCGCAAACATGATATGGCCCTGGAGTCCGGGAAAAAAGCCGCAGCTTCCATCATTTCGGAAAAAATATGGCAATGTCTCCGGAGCTATAATCAGTGCAGTAGATGTAATTTTCGGATTAGGTAAATGTTTGGGGCTTGAAATGATTAAAGTTCCAGGAGCAACAGGGTTTATTGATACAAATTATGAAGGAAAAGCTGATGCGGCGGTAAAAGCACTTGATCACTATGATTTCGTTTATCTGCACGTTGAAGCGGTAGATGAGTGTTCGCATCTCGGAGACCTTGATTTGAAAATCAAGGCGATTGAGGATATCGATAAACGTATGATAGGAAGAGTTAGAGAGAAATTAGCAGGACGAGATATTACTTATGCTGTGTTGCCGGATCATCCAGTTCCCGTAAAACGTCGCATTCATACGAGAGATCCGGTGCCATTTGCTATTTCAGGTAAACATATCCAAAAAGATGGGTGCAAATATTTTTCTGAGATAGAGGCAAAGCATGGAACCCTTGGTTATCTAACCGGTGATTCTCTGATGAAGCTTATTTTGAATTGTCGGAAGTAGCATACCCTTTTAGGGTGTCGCTAAAAGGGTATATCCGAGTAGTGAGTCACAGCTAGGGAGTCGGAAATAAATAATTGTCCAAAAGAATCAGACGAACATATATTAAGACAGTATTTGATTCAGTGGATTTGAATATTATCCAAATTCTTATTCTTACTCTTAATCTTAATCTTAATCCACTTATTCTTTAGTGACTCTTTGGAGCTAAATAGCCAACTATGAAAGATTACTTTGACCATGAAAAACTTAAAGTCTATAAAGAATCAATTTGTTTAATCACCTGGATTGATGATAATCTAAGCGAAATGCCGAAAGGCTTAGCGGTGCGCGGTCAGCTGGACCGGGCATCGACTTCGATTCCGCTTAATATTGCCGAAGGAAACGGCAAGTATACAGGGCCGGATAGATGCAGATTTTTTGATACGGCCCGAGGCTCTGCTCTTGAGTGCGCAGCTTGCCTTGATGTTCTTGTCGCAAAGGGA
>JAJFLO010000253.1 GCA_021772675.1 Verrucomicrobiota bacterium
ATGATTTCGAGATTTTGTCAACATCGACGTAGAAATCTGCGCCGTCAGCCTTGAACGACTCCGGTTTTCAAAAACAATAGCACCCTGACTAAAAATCAGGGCATAAGATTGCGGTCCTAAAATAATTTTGCAAATCGGTGCATAGGTCGCATCGGTGTCTGATGGGTTCTGAATAACCCTGCCACCGGTTTTCTTTTTGACAACGACACGGGTATCTTCATCTTTGCTCTTGTTCAAGTCTGAGGAAGAGTCAGACGAAGCCGACGCATTCGAGGGGGACTCCAATGATCTGTTTTGAAAATTGAAACGTCAGTATATGTTTTCGGGTTAGAACAATCGAACCGATAAACCATTTTTTACAGTACCCATGCCGTCGTCCAGGTGCACGAAAATTCCTGAATACAACTGAACCACTAATACCTTCATCGATCAAAACAATCCCTTCTTCTTCGATAATCTGCAATAGATGCTTTGGAATCTTACCGATTCCAAAGGCGCGATAAAGGATTGATTTTTTCATTAATTCGGGAGTGGGATGGTTGCCCATTTTGTTATTTTATCAGGATGTATATGACCACACCAATTGCAACGATGATTGTTGGTAGGAATCCCACGATGGCAATCAGCCAGTAGATCCCACAAATTTGGCCCAAGTTTATCGTCCATCCCATCCAGGGTTTCTTTTTGGGAACCCAACAACGAGAATCTTTTTTGCTAAAGTAAACCGCCATCCAATCCGGGCCGCTCCAATTATCGGGGTTTTCCCATTCGTGTTGATTGATCTTTTTCTCATTCATTACAGTATTTTCTTTTCTCTCAAAAAATTGTGTACTTCACCTGCAACCAGGTGATTTCCTCCAGGAGTAGTTTTCGAGCCCGCTGTGCGGCCTCTGTTAATATAATAAGAAACATGGTTTCAGGTTTCGGGTTTCAGAACAAAAAAAGCTGACACCTGAACACTGAAACCCGAAACCTAAAATTTGTTAAGTTTCGAAGGAGTTATATCGTTCGTATATCAGCTACTGAATTATCTATGATTACATAAAATATTATATAAACCCGAATCCGTGACGATAGTATAAAACCGGTTACCTAAAAGGTATTTTACATTTAATAATTTGACAGGGCTATTTCAAGAAAAACATTAAGCGATTTATAGTAAACGGATTAACGTTTATTTGTAACTGTAAAAATTTGGCATGCCACCTGATTTGCAGCGCAAATCTTTGGAGTGCTGTGATCTGTCACAGCTTTTCATTGTCACGGAGTGACGGATGCGTTAACTTGCACTCATTGGTCAGCAAACAGTAATAATGTTAACTGCATGCTAAACTCAGTGCCTATTCGCTTCTCGAATTTCTAAAGCTCAGTCAGGGCTGAGCACTCCAAAGACGCTCACAATCGAGCGTCATAAAATACTGAAAAAATAAGCAGTTATATTTTTTGAAATCGCCCTGATAATTTGATGGCCCGAATCTACATAAAAAGAAAACCATCACGGATTCAGGATAAATAAAGAATCTCAAATTCAATTAGTGATGTCGTCTTTCGGATGTTCAATAAATACTTTTGTGTCGAAAATAAGTTTGATCGTTTTAATTTTTTCTGACTCTATTTCAAATAATTGAGCCATGGGTGTTGTTATCTTCCCTTTGAAGAATTGATAGATTATACACGCACTTGTTGCATCTTCGTATGACTTGAGAATTTTAAATTTCATGCCTTTTGGAGGGGCCTTTTCGAGCGATTCAATATAGGCTGCGGCGGAATTAAATTGGTAAAATGGACCCTCAAACTTTAAATCATCAGCAAAAATAGAATTCAGATTATTCAGTTTTTTCCCGGAATAAAAAATTTCCAGATACTTAAATACAAGAACTAACGGACTTATTTTTTTATTCAAAATATTACCTGATTTTAACGTTTATTTGAACACCTGGATTTGCGGTTAATCGGCCTCTGCTTTGTACAACTTGATACGGTGTAACTATATCAGCTATTCCATGACGCTGATATGCGTCAAGTTCAAGACCGGAGTAATATAATGCTGCAAGTACAACAGTTGAACATATATAATCATGTCCTATGTTTCTGGGACTGTCAGGCTGTAGATTCGAATTCCACAATCCGAACATTCCGGAAAAATCATATCCATACCATTTACCGGCTTTTTCTCTGGAAATTTTGACGAATTCATGCAGGCGTGATATATCGACTTGACCCCATTTATCTAACCGATAACAATCCCAGTCATGAGTTGCCAGACTCATGATGTTTTCACGTATATTAGGTCCCTTAAAACTTTCACTTGAAAATACTCGCAGCTTTTTGGGATTATCAGGATCTGCTATGACAATAGCCAGGTGGCCATATTTTAACAGACGATAACTGATTTTACTCAGATCACCCTTTAATATTTTTTTTCGTGCCTGCCATTTCCTCATTCGATAGGCAATAACATCTCCTTCTCTCAGCTGTGACTGGGTTTTAATGAACGATTTTGTTCCCTCTTTTTCTGCAAATGATGTGATAAGATTAAACCGGGTTTTATCTTTGGGCAGAGCATCTTTTGATGGTCCGGAAGCAGACGGTTTTTCGATCCATTTAAATATGTACCAACCATTTTTATCAGGTGACTCTGCGAACGAGTTAATTATGAGAACGAATGAAACAATCAGCATTCGAGCAGGTTTGATCATTTTTAATCCTGAATTAGATTTTCTAATGTTTTTTACCTATATTACTGTTAAATAAAGCATTTTTCCATTTGCTCTAAATCATGGGGTATTACAATTTGATTTAGCAGTTTTTTAGACATAGAAAGAATCTGGTACGAAAAACGCATTCCTGGTTCATTTCCGTTCGAATTATCGTTGAATATTTTAATATTCAACGATAATTTAGACAAAAAATGATCTCAATTTGACGATTTTCTAAGTCCAACAGACTGCTAGATAAGCTCGGCGTAAGTCCTTCGGGTGTGCATTGTCTGTACAGGCGGATTTGCATCCTTAGAAGATCGGGGAGTACCTCAGTACGCCTCAATCCTCCAAAGATACAACTCCATCCAGTACAGACAAT
>JAJFLO010000254.1 GCA_021772675.1 Verrucomicrobiota bacterium
AGGGTTAAAATTTCAGTGTTCCGTTTGATAAATTCGGTGGCAATAAAGAGGATTTTGGCCAGTTTTGTATCAGGAGTGGGCAAAATTAGGTTGCCCTGCTTGCTTTTGGATTCAATTATATGCTGTGATTTCGCTTTCGCCATGATTAATTCATAATGTTTAAGTTTCGTAAACATAGCATGTTATATATGTTTTTCAAGTTTATTTTGACAAAAAAACAGTGTTTTTTCCCTCACTCTGGTCTTTTCGGCTAACGTCTAGATACTTATTGTGAAAGAGTCTTTCAAGTATGCGTTCTTCACGTTATCTATTCAAAAAAGTTGTCATTGATTATTCGATATCAGGAAAAGGACATCCGTTTTGAATGAAATTCTTAAGCTGCTTATTCAATTAAGAAGCAATCAGCCCAAAACTCAGACAGTTCGATACCAAAGAGTCTCATAGTCACCGATTTCGCCGGGTCTTGCTTCAAATCCCGACTAACCACAACATGTAGGGGATGGTTGAGTCAAGTGCATACCCCAGTTATTGAATTTAACATTAACACACCCATTGGTGCAAAATAAAAGGAGATCAGCCATGAATACAAATAGCATAGAATCAACAGTAGGTATAGACTTAGCCCAAGTTTCCTCGAAAAGAATGTAAGTCATTGAAAATCAACGACTGTATTTTTGAGTAACTACAAAGTCGCCGACTTGTTTTTGACCGCGATCTTGGTTTTTGGCAATTTCCCAAGTTCGATATCGAGCTGCTTGTAAACATAGTGCTGACATTCTTCTGGTATGCCGGGCTTGCGAATTCGGTAGCTCACCCCAGTGTTAGTAGGTACCAATAGCGTACTGTAGGTATGAGTTTGAAGAATACGACGTAAGGTAATCCAGTTTCGATGGTCGCCACAAAGTTCCAACTTGTAGAGGATAAATCGTTGCAGCTGATAGGCGATAATACTGATAAAAATGTGAGCGTCCACGCGATGCTCAAGTTGGTGATGGTTCGGCCGTAACCCACATTCATGTTTGAGGGATCGAAAGCCATCCTCGGCTTTCGGCAGTGTCATATAAAGATGCCAAAGGCGTTCTGCAGGCATATCACGCTGATCAGTTCGCAGTACGTAACAGCCTAACAATGGATCTGCAGGAGAGTCGGCTTGGGTGCTTTGATCTTTACGATGAAAAAGCAGGATACCCCTAAGCGTTGATTTTTCTTTGTCAGAAACTCTCTTCTTTTGCGGGGTGGTCTTGTCTTCTTCGGGAGGTTCGTAAGTGACCTCGTAGTATTTTGATGCACGCGAATGGCAGGCTTGAATCTTACCTATTGATCGCTCTATTTTCGTGGAATCTTTGAGTTGACCTTTTTTAATACGAGTCGAAAGCCTTTTCAATGCGTCGATAAATTTCCCTTTCGTACCGCTCAAAATAGCCTCCTCCTTTGCGCTGCGAGGCTTACTGCAGCAGAGAACCAGGCGCTCCTTAAGTGGTTCTATTTCATTCTCATCTGGATGGTTTGAACCCGTTGATTCAGATGCGTTGGCATCCACAGGAATAGACAAGACGTCTTTTTCCAGGATCTCGTCGGAAATCGGTTTCTCACAACTTAAGCTTTCTTCTGTCTCTACTTGGCCATCAGAAATATCCAGAGTGCGAACTTTAACCTCAAGATATTTTTCGCCTTTCTTCACTGGGACAAACTCAGCTTTTTCATTAAAGTACTTTGCGTATTTGTTACGGCTTTGACGAGTCTCGTTTACCAAATAACTAAACCCTTTTTCTCTAAGCAGTTTGACATTTTCCGACGTCGCGATTCCCGCGTCGATAATAACTATGCCTTGAGATTGAGGGGTGAAAAGATTCGCTTCTTCACTGCTGTTTTGCATTTGCAATACCATCTCAAGCAAACTCTTGCTGTCACTCATATTCCCCGAAAACGTCTTATGAAAAAGAACAAAACCGTGTTCATCAAAACAAACTCCAACAACGACTTGCGGGCAATCGTGCCGCTTCTGCTTATTACGTCCGCGTTTCGCCTTAGGGTTGAGCTGGCATTCTCCTTCGAAATGTGTGTTCGTTAAATCGTATAAAATATAAGTGCGCTCAAATCCAAAATGAGCCGCAACTTTCGAGGATAGGTGTTTTTCTATTTCTTCTTGATTGCGATAGAGAAGATCACTCACCTTATAGTACTTGTCATGATCACAGTGCAAACAATCTTCTCCGAGAAGATCTGGCAACGAGCTGGTTTGAAGCCACAGGCGAAGCCGATTTTCAGTCACTGGATCAACCAGGCGATTGATCACCGAAGCCGCAGCAGCACGTCGCTGAGGTCCGGAAAACCCGAAGTCCTTAAGTAAATTGTCTATCTCCAGAGTTTCCCAGGCTTTTAATCCAACGAGTTCGGGCCCCAATGTCGTTTCGTGGGTATGTTCGATCTGGTCAATAAAAACACCGTCGACGACTTCACCCATTGAACTCTCATCCCCTTCCGGATCCCGTGACCCAAGCAATATTTTTTCTCTTAAGGCAGGTTGCCAGCTGCCTTCGCGTTCAACACGCTTGATGATACTATCAATCCAAAGTTGCATACCTGGCTCCGGGGTGAATAGCTCAGCATACCCGTAAAGAATTGATTCAACGTATTTTGCAATTTTTTTCCATGATTTTTCCGGAATGCCTGCATTGCCGAGAGAGACAACCACTTGATGCCTTGATCTACCCTCTTTGTTTCGATAGGACTCAAGCAGTTGCAATACCTCACCTGATTTTGATTTTTTTCGATAAAAGAACATAGTGGAATAATACACCCTAAATCGGTAAGGTCCAGCCCTGTCTCAAATTCATAGTAACTACATTTCAAATACTGAAAATTAGTAAAAATCACAAACTATTTCTATGTAGTAAATTACATTTTTTGGCTTCTGCCGTCAACCCTCAAAAATAGGCGATTTCTGAGGTTTTTGGATCGCAACCGAGGAAAGTCGGGTTAGGACCGACATTCCACACCCTTTTCGATGGCTTTGAAGTGTTTTTTATAGCGGGCCTAATTTTTTAATTATTTTTTCTTTTTTTAGAGCTGAACTTTGTTGGTTTGCAATGATATATATTGGTTATGGAAACATTAACTATCATCCAAGGCCGCCAGATAGATGGCAAAGATATAGCATTGATCCGGGATCTGCGCCGAAAGCACCCGGAGTGGAGCCGATACCGCCTGAGTCGTGAGCTTGCAACACGTTGGTGCTGGAGGAACGGAAAAGGTCTGCTCAAGGACATGGCGTGCCGTAGCCTTCTGGGCAAGCTCGCTGACAGAGGGGTGATCGAGTTACCCGCCTTGCGTTGTATTTCGCCCAATCGCTATCGCCATCAAGCGGTCCGGGAAGTTGCGTATGACGCTAAGCCAATCCACACGTCGCTACATTCCGTGCAGCCGCTTCGAGTCCTTAACGTGAGCACCCCGTCTACCGCTGAACTTTTTTCCCACTTACTCGCGCGCCATCACTACCGGGGCTATCGACAGGCGGTTGGTGAGAACCTGCGTTACTTAATTACAGCGAACAACGGTCGACCTTTGGCATGCGTGCTCTTTGGTTCGTCAGCATGGAAATGTGTTGATCGAGACAGATTTATTGGTTGGAACGATGAGCAACGTCAGCGACAATTGTCGTTGATAACCAACAATCAGCGTTTTTTAATTCTACCCTGGGTGAGAATCCCATGCCTGGCCAGTCATGTTCTTTCCTTGGTCAGTAAGCGCATCTCAATCGACTGGCTGGAAAAATATGGCCATCCAGTTCACTTGCTTGAGACCTTTGTCGATCGCTCCAAATTTTCTGGTGTTTGCTATCGTGCGGCCAATTGGCAATGTGTCGGCTGCACGACAGGGCGGAGTCGTCAAGATCGACATCACCGACTGAGCGTACCGATCAAGGATCTGTATGTGTATACGCTCAGCTCACGAACTCGGCAGCGTTTATGCCAATGAACGCTCAAACGCTACAACAACAAGTAGAACAGCTCG
>JAJFLO010000255.1 GCA_021772675.1 Verrucomicrobiota bacterium
GTTTTCGTACGTGCAGTCGTTCAAGAATCATGTCAGAGAAAGTATCCAATTTTCGTTTAATTATTTTCGTCCGTTGATTTATCAGCGAATCAAGGGACATATCGTTACCCCGATCCTTTGCAGTGGTTGCCTCCAAGCGAGCGTCATACCTATCATTTGGAATTAAGTAGCCCAATTTGTCCATTTGTTATCCCAATTGTCGAGTAAGATTGAAGGCAGAAGTAGTTGGTACATCAATGTGAAGGAATGACGTTTCGACTACATCTCCATCATTGAATGCCAAAACAATGAAGACGAAAATTTGAACAAAATAGGTGGTATCAGAAGAGCTAACAAATTGGTTGAGAGTCGGGAAACAAAAGAGCGCAGTCATAACGTCACTGTACAAACCGCTAACATCGGTCGAAGTGTGCACCCGTGTTAGAAAATCAAACCCTAGCATTTTCCCGCAGGATGTGTCCGCCTGGTTCACAAGGTTTTGCGAGAAGAATCTGCTTTACTGCCTCAATCCTGAGGATAAAACAGGCCGCCTCTATTTTGTAACAGATTTAGGACGAAAGATTGTCGAGGAATCTTTTGGAATCGTAATTAGCCCGTTAAGGACCGACGTAATTTGGGAACAATATGTTACAATTGTTCGTGCGAAACGACGACGGGCTGTTCTTCTCGAAATTGCTGAAATGGAATTTGCCGGACACAAAGAGATTATCGCGATGCGTATCAAGCAGCGTCTGCGGAAGAAACACCCAGTGTGTTTGAATGCTGCAATCAGGGCTGTAAAGGATCTCAAGAAGTTGTGTTTAATTCGGCAGGTGGCCGAAACAAAAAAGCGGGGACTTTCAATCTACGGTTTGACTTCTGAGGGAAAGCTAATTGCGGAGGAACTTCTCAGATAGCTGATAGCTACACATTTGTAAGCAAAGCTTATATAGGAGATTGTACAACTTATAGTGATGTGGAACGCACCAACAGGAGCAGATCTTGCCAAGATTCCCTCCCTCTATTCAACG
The DNA here is from genome assembly GCA_021772675.1 of Verrucomicrobiota bacterium. GTDB lineage: Bacteria > Verrucomicrobiota > Lentisphaeria > JABSQK01 > JAJFLO01 > JAJFLO01. Next base: position 1,011 of record JAJFLO010000255.1, read on the forward strand.
GATGGAGTTCAGGAACTGGATAAAATTATACATGAACACTTCTTTATTTTCGGCAGTGATTGGTATGCCGCTGAATATGATAAACCAGAGCGACTTTTCTACGGATATGCAATACTCAATGCGGATCATCAAAATGCAGAATGGGGCTATTTCTTACTTGATGACTTAAAAGAAATAGTGGTGCATGGAATTCACGTTGACCGCGATAAATATTGGGAACCAACAAAGGCTTCGAAGATTGAGAAAATTGCGTTGAGATATAACACTTAAATTTTTCTAAGGTCGCAACTGGATTGTACAAACAATTGATTTCAGACGAGATTAATATCTATTTTTACATTTCGAGTGGAAAATACCAGAGAATCAATTGGCCCGACTGTCTTATTTCCGAAAAAAATTCGATTGATTCCGTAGCAGACCTCAAGCGGCCAGATAGCTCGTCTGGCTGATATCTAATTTCTCCGAGGAGATCAAGGTTATATCGATACTGTTTGATACCTGCTATAGAGTCTTCAATAGATTTCTTGTCAGCAATAAGATTTAATATTTCATACATGCCAACTGCCCGCGCATTTTGATAAGTCGAACCTCGCGTGAAGTTGATCCGTGCCCGCTCCATAATTGCCCTTGCGTCACTAAGAAGTCGAACGTCAAGACTTTCCTGGCATTCAGGAGGAATTATTCGTTTGTACTCTGGTACTGAAAATTCTTGAGCTGAATCTGATAGCATGCATAGGAACGACTAGTACCTACGTAAGACTTTTGCATGTAATCAGTAAGAAAAATTCCGCTAACTATTCGACACTCTTTCTCAATGAATATAGCCGTTTGAGAAATTTGTCATAAACCTTCTTGTGAGTGCCGATGGTAAGCAGCCAAATCGAATTCTTTTCAATATAGTAAATAAGTCGAACATTGTCTGTTATAGGTTCACGATAACAATTAGCGCCCCCGCTTAAATGCTTCTGTCGAAGTGGATTTCTACTGATTTTCTTTTTCTTTTGATAGAAATTATCCAGCTCTCGTGATCCAAGTTTATCCAGGTCATGAAAGAAATCTGGATGTAACTTCACTATCCAGCTGAACTCAGTCAACGTTCGCGCCTCTGGATCGAAGATAGTGGCCCAGCTCTAACTCTGATATTCCCTGGACATCATCTTTCTTGATCTCCGATATTCTTTGCCGCGCTACAGCATCCTGTTCCTTGCTAGCAAGAGTTTCTACGTCGGACACGAGTTTTTCCCCCTCGGCAATAATCCGCTTAAGAGTTCCTTTTGATAGTGTTACAGATTCCATATGCGGCTAATCGCGTACGGATATAAAAATCTATCGCTGAAACAAGTCTACAATGAGTTGCTTCATATCATGCGATAGTTATCAGAATCCGCTGTATTGAATTGGGATAGCAGAGAGCAACAAGAATAAATTCTTTTCAATTTTGTATGTGATTGCGAGATCCTTATCGAAGTCCCCAACACGAAGACATTTTTTTCTCTCTGATCGTTTCCCTCGAATTGCATTACTTCAAATATTTTTCTTTGCAACAAAAATATTTAACTCGTTCTTCCCTAATTTTCCCAGATCAAGAAGTAGATCTGGATGGGCTTTTAATTTCCAATTTCCACGAGGCAACCTCGGACTTCTAATGTTACAATATTGGTCTACTTGGTCTTCTGAAATTGCGTCAATATTTCCATCGATAATTTCCTTGACTCGCTGCTTGTATATAGCCTCATCACTCTTGCTCACCATATATCTGAAATCTCCGATGATGCGTTTCCTTTCAGCCATGAAAAGTTGAACCACCTCTTCCTTAGACAATTGTTTTGATCTCATATTGAGCGAATCAAATTTTCATATATAAATATTTTCCACGGAGGATTACTCGCCGCCTCTTTTACAATTGAAATATCGCTCCGCAAAACTCCGCTTCATAATTAATGCACCTCTTAATTGCGAAGCGACCTATGGCCAGTAAGCATATTACAAAGATTCTTGAATCTATTGCAGAGTACAGACTTTGTGGCAATTATCTCTTCAATAGAATTCTTATCAGCAATACGTTTTCGTATTATTCTGTGTTGTTTCAACATTTTTTTAGGATCAAGTCTATTGTGTTGCGGCATAAAGTTTAAATAAGATACGGTGTTCAGCGGGGACATGGTACACCGTGCATCTATTCTTATAAAAACAGCACAATCTCATGATAAGCTAGTATCGTACTTCTCTGCCCTAATAGGTGTGAAATGTCGGGAAAGAATTGCCGAAAATCAAGCACGTCAAAATATATGGCGTGTATCTGCACCAAAGATTTTTTCAATCTTTGGCATAGTATTTGATCGGCAAAAATGGAACAAAATCACTTTCGTGTTCATCTCGGTGATTGAATTAGGGCGGTCAGAAGAACTTGATAAACTAAATAAAATAGTCATCGATATATTCTTAACCAATAGTCTTGAATCATATCAATATGACACGATGTTCCTCAATGTATCAGGTCCCAAATTACTTGGGGATTGTAGCAGATCTGCGAGTGAATTTGAAGAATTTATAGTTTCAAATCTTAAAGTTGGATTTGATACCGGTGTCGCCCTTGAAATTGCTAATATCAGAGAGCCTTACCATACAAGAAAAGCGATAAAGAAACATGAACGTCTTTCTCGCGGACAATTGAAAGCCTTGATTAATGAAATTCTTCCGGTAAAGTTCGATAGTAATCAAGATAAATTAGATATCTTATTACCGGTATTCTATTTAAAGGGATTCTCACCTAACCAGTTCGAAAATCTGCTAAGGTCGTTTCGTCAAACGTCTGTCGATGACACGGCTAGATTTATCTCCAGTTGGAAGGCGGCCTATCAAATATGGTCACATCGTGATCTGAGCCAGAAGAATTATCTATACTGGTGGGTCGATGCAGTCATGTTTGAGAATGGTTTTGAAGAACAAGATAAGCATATCTTTGTGCTCATTGGTGCCCTTCAGGATGGCCAGAAGGAACTCGTCGCGATTACTGAGGGAAATCCGGATAATAAATTACATTGGCTAAGTTTATTACGTGATTTGAAGGCACGGGGTCTAAAATTCGCTCCTGGTTTGGCAATTGGGGATGGAAATCTGCAATTTTGGGCGGCGTTGCGAAAGGAATATCCTACGGTTCGAGAACAACGGTGTTGGGCTCATAAGATTGCTGAAGTACGTAGCTGTATACACAATATTTACTTTAATGAGTCCCAGCTTAGAAAAATACCGCTAGCTAATTCCAAAAATGAAGCCCAGACTACGATTAAGGACTTCATTTTGTCCTATGGAAATAGATTTCCAGAGGCGTGCGCTCACTTAACGCGGGATCACGATAAATTACTAAAATTCTATAACTTCCCTCGGCAACATTGGCGACAAATAGACACCGCAAACGTAGTAACACAGATCTTCCGTCCTATTCGCCGTAATAAAATCAAACCAAAGATAGCATCCCAAGACCTAACATTGATTTCTGCTTTTCAGTTCTGTAGAATACAACAGTCGCGGTGGTCAAAAATCACCATAGCCCATAGCAATTATGATCTTTGGCAATGGCTAAACACCTAGAAAAAAACTTCCCTCCACCTGCTGAAACGAAAACTCGCTCAGAACCGCTTTTTATTCTACTAACCTTTCAATTTGGAGAAATGATCTATGGCGAATGTACAGACTATAAAAATTCTCAAAACAATTGCTGAATTTAGGTTACTAACGGTTCAGCAATTGACCAAACTTCACTATTCTTCTGAACAAGCGGCTAATCGGCAGCTTAGAAGTTTGGAAAATGCTGGATTGATAAAACGGTATCCGCTAGCGTTTTGCAAAAAACGGGGACGTCCGGAAAACGTTGTATCGATTAGTCATCAGGGAATTGAAGAATTGAACAAGAGTGACTTAATTACTACCTGCATAGAGAATATTTCATACGAAGCGGGTAGAATTGATCGACATCAGTTATTACTAAATGAATTTCGAATACAGCTAAAACAGACCATAGAAAACAATATCGATTTATCAGCGAAATTTCTATCCTCAACGTCACCATTCTTACCTGACGTATCAGGTATAGCAAGTTTGACAGAACGAATTCCAGTGCATAGCAAGAAAAAGCCGGTGACATTTACTCCGGATGCGGTGATCTCGGTTAAATCTGCGGAAAAAGAAAAGAGTCTTCTTTTCTTTCTTGAAGTGGACATGTCTA
>JAJFLO010000256.1 GCA_021772675.1 Verrucomicrobiota bacterium
GTTTTCGTACGTGCAGTCGTTCAAGAATCATGTCAGAGAAAGTATCCAATTTTCGTTTAATTATTTTCGTCCGTTGATTTATCAGCGAATCAAGGGACATATCGTTACCCCGATCCTTTGCAGTGGTTGCCTCCAAGCGAGAGTCATACCGACCATCTGGCAGTAAATAGCCCATTTTATCCATTTTTTATCCCGATGATCGAGTAAGGTTCAAGGCGGAAGAATTTGGCATACCAATATGAAGGAATGACGAACGGGTTATGTCTTCATTATTGACTGCCAAAACGATGAATGGGGGAATGCGCACGGTATAGGTGACATCAAACGAACTAGGCCAGTGGTTGCGGGTCGGCAAACAAAAGCGTGCCGTTATTACGTCATTGTACAAGCCGCTAACATCTGTAGAGGTGTGCAATCATGTCAGGAAATCGAACTCAAGCATTTTTCCGCAGGATGTGTCCGCATGGTTCACCAAGTTCTGCGAGAAAAACCTGTTGTATTGCCTCAACCCCAGCGATAAAACAGGTCGTCTCTACTTTGTAACAGAATTTGGGCGAAAGATTGTCGAGAAAACGTTTGATACCAGGATTCTCCCGTTGACGACTGACCTGGACTGGGATCGTTATGTAGAAATTGTTCGTGCGAAACGACGACGGGCAGTCCTTTTTGAAATTTCTGAGATGGAATTGACTGGTCACAAAGAGGTTATCGCGATGCGGGTTAAGCAGCGATTGCGAAGGAAACACCCAGTGTGCTTGAATGCTACGATTCGAGCGATTAAAGATCTCAAGAGATTGGAACTGATACATCGAGTTGGAGTAACGAGGAAGCGCGCACTTTCAATCTATGGATTAACGCCAACAGGTAAGCTAATTGTAGAGGAACTTCTCAGATGACTGAATAATTGTAAGCAGAGTTTATATAAATTGTATAACTACATCAATTCATGTGGAACGAACCAACGGAGTCAGATCTTGCAAAAATCCCCCCACGTTATGCAACGGAGGGTGTCCAGCTTCTGGATAAAATCGTATATGAACATTTTTTTATCTTTGGCAGTGACTGGTATGCTGCTGAATTTGATAAAAAAGATCGGTTGTTCTTTGGCTACGCCATACTCAACTCTGACTATCAGAATGCCGAGTGGGGCTACTTCTCACTTGATGAACTCAAAGATATTGTAGTTAGCGGAATTCATATTGACCGTGACAAATACTGGGAGCCCAGAAAGGCGTCAGAGATTGAGAAAATCGTTTTAGGACATAATTACTAGGGGATCAAGCTTTTTGCAACTACCGCAATTTTATGACCTTGAGTAGAGAAAATAGAAAATATCTAGATTTTCTGAATTATATTAAGTAAGTAAAGGTGTCAAGTTGGTCATTTAGCACGGTAGGTCTGAGTTGACGGCGACGAATATTGGGAACCAACAAAGGCTTCAAAGATTGAGAAAATTGCGTTGAGATATAACACTTAAATTCTTCCAAGGTCGCAACTGTATTGTACAAACAATTGAACTCAGACGAGATTAATATCTATTTTTACACTTCGAATGGAAAATACCAGAGAATCATTTGGCCCGACTGTCTTATTTCCGAAAAAAAATCAATTGATTCCGTAGCAGACCTCAAGCGGCCAGATAGCTCCTCTCGTTGATACATTATTTCCCCAAGGAGATCAAGGTCATGTCTGTATTCCTTGATCCTCGCTATTGAGTCTTCAATCGATTTCTTGTCAGCGATAAGATTTAGTATGTCATGCATACCAACTGCCCGCGCATTCTGATAAATCGAACCTCGCGTGAAATTGATCCGTGCCCGCTCCATAATTGCCCTTGCGTCACTAAGAAGTCGAACGTCAAGACTTTCCTGACATTCAGGAGGAATTATTCGTTTGTACTCTGGTACTGAAAATTCTTGAGCTGAATCTGATAGCATGCATAGGAACGACTAGTACCTACGTAAGACTTTTGCATGTAATCAGTAAGAAAAATTGCGCTAACTATTCGACACTCTTTCTCAAAGAATGTAGCCGTTTGAGAAATTTGTCATAAGCCTTCTTGTGATTGCCGATGGTGAGCAGCCAAATCGAATTCTTTTCAATATAGTAAATAAGTCGAACATTGTCTGTTATAGGTTCTCAATAACAATTAGCACCCCCGCTTAAATGTTTCTGCCGAAGTGGATTGCTCCTGAATTTCTTTTTCTTTTGATAGAAATTATTTAGTTCTCGTGATCCAAGTTTATCGAGGTCATGTAAGAAATCTGGATGTAACTTGACTATCCAGCTGACCTCAGTCAACGTTCACGCCTCTGGATCGAAGATAGTGGTCCAGCTCTAACTCTGATATTCCCTGGACATCACCTTTCTTTATCTCAGATATTCGTTTCCGTGCAACAGCATCCTGTTTATTAACGAGAATTTCTACGTCAGATACAAGTTTTTCCACATCTGCAATGACCTGCCTAAGATATCCTTTTGATAGTGTTACTGATTCCATATTCTGCTAATTGCATATGGTTATAAAAATTTATCGATGAAACAATAGTCAACTAAGAACCGCTTGCTTATTATCTCCTTTTCCTGAAAAATGAACTATGACTAGTAAACGGATCACAAAAATTCTAAAAACAATTGCTGAGTACAGATTTCTAACCGTTCAGCAATTGGCTAAACTTCATTATTCTTCTGAACAAGCAGCAAATCGACAATTAAGAAATATGCAAAAATTTGGGCTCATCAAACGATATCCAATGACTTGTACTCAAAGTCGAGGGCGACCTGTAAATGCCGTAACGATTGACCAACAGGGGGCTGAAGAGCTGAGAAATGCTAAGCTATTGTCACACACTGACAACATTGTGTTTGGCAATGCAAGACAGGATAGACATCAGCTATTACTAAATCAATTCCGAATACAGCTAGACAAGACCGTAGAAAACAATCTCGATTTATCAGCGAAATTTCTGTCCTCAACGTCACCATTCTTACCTGACGTAGCAGGTATAGCAAGTTTGACAGAACGAATTCCAGTGCATAGCAAGAAAAAGCCGGTGACATTTACTCCGGATGCGGTGATCTCGGTTAAATCTGCGGAAAAAGAAAAGAGTCTTCTTTTCTTTCTTGAAGTGGACATGTCTA